>JACCZP010000152.1 GCA_013695885.1 Thermoleophilaceae bacterium
GTCCCGGCCGCGGAGGCCGGGGGCCGTTGGGGCCCGGCCACGGGCTCGGGCCCGACGTCGGCGGCCCCGTTCTCGGGTAACTCCGGCGCGCTCGTCGCGCGGTCGGGCTGCGACGGGGCCGACACTCGGTCGCTCAACGTCGGGGCAGTCGCCGCAGCACGCCGCCGGTGATCCGGCCGGCCGTGCGGACGCCGGTCCGGGCGACGTTTCCCAGAGCACGCACCGCCCCGCTCAAGGGGTCGCCGCCCGCGGTCGCCTCCACGTCGGCGTCGGTGGCGAGCGGCGGGCCGTGCTCCTCGGGCGGCGTGCGGGCACCTCCTGGACCTTCCGGATCGGCGGACTCCTCGGAGCGCCGGGGGCTTCGCCGTCCCGGTCGCGACCGGGGGAGGTTGCCGAGCACCTCGTCGTCCTCGCGGGTCATGCCGCCGCCTTGGGGTTGAGATCGGGATCCTGCTCGTTGGCGCGAAAGAACGCGACCATCGGTCCAACATAGTCGCGCAGGGTGGGGCAGCGGAGGCCGTGCGGCTCGAGCACGGCCTCGGCTCGCCGGGTGTCGAAGCGCACCGGGTGGTTGAGGTAGCGCAGGCTCTCGCGCGGCACCCCGTCGAACAGCGCGCGCACCGGAGCCAGGCGCAGCCCCTGTGAGACGAGGCCCGGCGGCAGCCTCACCTTCGGGTCGCGGCCGGCGTACTCGCGGGCGAGCAGGACGATCACCTCGGCGGCGGTGCTGGGCTCGGGGTCCACCAGGTGGAGGGTCGCTCCCAGCGCGCGGGGATCGCTCGAGGCCACGGCGAGCGCCTCCACCACGAAGTCGATCGGGACGAGGTTGAACGGTGACTCCGCGCGCCCGAACTGAGGCGGCGGCAGGTGTGAGGAGAGCGAGCGCGAGACCACCCTCAACACGTAGTAGGGACCGTCGAACTTCTGGGTCTCGCCGGTGCGGGAGTCGCCGACGACGATGCCCGGCCGGTAGATGGTGACCCCAACGCGGTCGCTCACCGCCCTCACCCAGAGCTCGGCCTGGAACTTCGTGGCCTCGTAGTGGTTTCCGAAGGACTGGCCGAGCGAGAGCTCGTGCTCGTAGACCACGCCGCGCCGGTCGCCGGCCACGTATGCGGTGCTCACGTAGTTCAGCCGCTCGAGGCGCTCTGCATCCATACACAGGTCGAGCACGTTGCCGGTCCCCTCCACGTTCACGCGGTGAGCGGTCTCGAGGGGGACGGCGAGGTCGTAGGCGGCGGCCAGGTGGAAGGCCGAGGTCATCTCGGCCCCCAGGCGCCCGTACTGCTCGTCGGAGAGCCCGAGGCGCCGCTCGCCGATGTCCCCGGTCACGATCTCGATCCGCTCGGGGTCGAGCTCCGCGGCGCTGGCGCGCGCGCGGTCGGCCATGCGGGGCTCGGCGAGCGCCGCGATCCGCACGTCGGGGTCGTCATCGAGCAGGCGGCGGACCAAACGGCGGCCGATGAAGCCCGGAAAGCCGGTGAAGAAGACGAGGCCACCGGGCATGCCACGCCTGAGTCTAAGAGGCTGTCTCAGCGCGGCGATAGGGTCGCCCGTCGTCGCCGCGAAGCCGCACCGGGCCTCGATCCGACGGCAACCGGGCGCCCTGGCCCAAAGTCCGCACAGCGCGGTAGTCTTTTTACCTCATGCTTAACTACGCCCAGCCCGCGCCCCGGTGGCCATCGGAGATCGGTTGACGATGTCGGTGGTCGAACTCCAGGAGCTCGATGAGGTGAAGGTCCTCGTCGCGAAGGGCCAGCAGACCGGCGTGCTCACCTACACCGAGGTCTCGGTCGCCCTTGCCGAGGTCGAGTTCGACGAGTCCGACGTCGAGGACCTGCACGCGTACCTCGAGAAGGCGGAGATCGAGCTGGTCGAGGACGTAGACCCGGCGATCGCCCAGAGCGGTGCGAACGAGGAGCGGGCGGTCGACGCCAAGAGCCGTCGCCGCCGGACGAAGGCCATCCTCGACCTGAAGCCGGACATGACCACCGACTCCCTTCAGCTCTTCCTGAAGGACATCGGCAAGGTCCGGCTGCTCACCGCCCAGGAGGAGGTGGACCTCGCCAAGCGCATCGAGCGCGGGGACCTCGACGCCAAGCAGAAGATGGTGGAGTCGAACCTGCGGCTCGTGGTCTCGATCGCGAAGAACTACCGCAACCAGGGACTTCCCTTCCTCGACCTGATCCAGGAGGGCACGCTCGGCCTCGTCCGCGCCGCCGAGAAGTTCGACTACCGCAAGGGCTTCAAGTTCTCCACCTACGCCACGTGGTGGATCCGCCAGGCCATCGCCCGCGCCCTGGCCGACAAGGCCCGCACCGTGCGCATCCCCGTCCACGTGGTCGAGAAGCTGAACAAGATCGGGCGCGCGGAGCGCAAGCTCGTCACCGAGCTCGGCCGGGAGCCCACCCCGGACGAGATCGCAGAGGTCACGGGCATCGACCCCGAGGAGGTCGACTCGATCAAGCGCTCCGCCCAGGCCCCGATCTCGCTCGAGAAGCCGGTCGGCGACGAGGAGGAGTCGGAGTTCGGCCAGTTCATCGCCGACGAGCGCGCCGAGTCCCCCTACGAGCGCGCCGCCGAGATCCTCACCAAGGAGGCGCTCCGCGAGGCGCTCGAGAACCTCTCCTACCGCGAGCGGCGCGTGCTCGAGCTGCGCTACGGCCTGGGTGGAGAGCACCCCCGCACCCTCGACGAGGTGGGGCGCACGTTCAACGTCACGCGCGAGCGCATCCGCCAGATCGAGAACCAGTCGCTGAAGAAGCTTCAGTCCCTGGCCGAGGCACAGAAGCTCCGCGACGTGGCCTGAGCCGCGATAGGCGGCCTCTCGCGGCTCAGGCGACGCGCGAAGGCGGCTCCTCCGGGCGGCCGCGCAGCTCGGCGACCATGGCCGCCAGCCCGGCGCCCAGCGCGTAGAGGACGAGGCCGGCGAGGACGACGGAGACGCTCGGCGCGAGGTATAGGAGCCAGAGGGCGCCGAGCAGCACCGGAGCGGCCACGACCGCCCAAGGACGCTGCGCTCGCGCGAGCCCGTCGCGCTCGGTCAGCAGCTGAGACGTCACACCGGCGGCCAGCGCTGCGAGGAACCCGGCGATGATCGGCGGGAAGTCGGTCAGGCGGCGGTAGCGGTCGATCTCGGCGTCGGTGCTGATACCGAGGGGCTCGGGCTCGAGGAGAAAGCTCAGCACGCCGCCGATGGCCAGGGACAGGACCAGGAAGACGACGGCGCCCGCCCCGGCGGCGCGGAGGAAGGCGGCGCGGTCGCTCACGCGAGGAGCGTAGTGTCGCTCAAGCCCCGGGCCCCGCGTCCGATATAAGGTCAATGTTCGATCTGGACGACGCGCTGTTCCGCGTGGCCACGGGCGGCGGATCGGACCTCCACCTGAAGGTCCCGTCTCGGCCGCTCATGCGCCGGCACGGATCGCTCGAGCCGCTCGAGGGCTCCGAGCCGCTCGAGGCCTCGGACACCGAGGCGATCCTGCGCACGATGCTCACCGACACCGAGCGTCTCGACGACTTCCACAAGCACGGCGAGGTTGACTTCTCCTACGCGCTCGGCGACACGGCGCGCTTCCGGGTGAACGCCTTCCGCCAGCGCGGCTCGATCTCGCTCGTCTGCCGGGCCATCCCGACGGATATCAAGACCGTCGCCGAGCTCGGCCTGCCCCCGGTGATCACCGAGCTGGCCCGTGAGGAGCGAGGGATCATCCTGCTCACCGGCACCACGGGCTCGGGCAAGTCCACCACCCTCGCGGCGATGATCGACCAGATGAACACCAGCGAGCCCAAGCACATCGTCACGATCGAGGACCCGATCGAGTTCCTGCACCGCGACAAGCGGTCGCTCATCAACCAGCGCGAGGTCGGCATGGACACGGCCTCCTTCAAGCAGGCGCTGCGCCGCGTCCTGCGCCAGGATCCCGACGTCATCCTGATCGGCGAGATGCGCGACGAGGAGACGGTGCACACGGCGCTGAGCGCGGCGGAGACCGGTCACCTCGTGTTCTCGACGGTCCACACCATCGACGCCACCGAGACCATCAACCGCCTCATCGACTTCTTCCCGCCGCACATGCACCAGCAGGTGCGGGCCATGATCGCCGGGACGCTCAAGGGCGCCATCTCCCAGCGGCTCGTCCCAACCGCCGACGGTCACGGCCGCGTGGCGACGTGCGAGGTCCTGCGC
>JACCZP010000162.1 GCA_013695885.1 Thermoleophilaceae bacterium
GCGCGGAAGGCACCCGACTGCCACAGCATCGCGTCCACCAGCGTGGTCTTGCCGTGGTCCACGTGGGCCACGATCGCGACGTTGCGCAGGTCCTCCCGGCGCGCCCCGGAGGGGGGCGAGGGCGCCACCGGCTCGGGCGTGATCGTGCGGTCGGCCATCTCGAGGATGCTAGGTTGGGCGCGTCGGGTGGCCGCCGTGGCGCCCGAGAGGTTCCGTCTCTCTGTGTGCCGTTGAGCGCGTTGGGGTCGCCGGATCTCCCCCATCTTTTCTCAAGGAGCACCTGTATGTCCTCGCCGTCCTTCGCCGATCTCGGCGTATCCCGTCCCGTCCTGGGCGCGCTCGCCGAGCGCGGCTTCGACGCCCCCTTCGCCGTCCAGTCGCTGGTGATCGCCGACGTCCTCGCCGGCCACGACGTCCTGGCCCAGTCGCCCACCGGCTCGGGCAAGACGCTCGCCTTCGGGGTCCCCATGGTCGACCGCATCGCCGCCGACGCCCGCCGTCCCGCCGGCCTCATCCTCGCCCCCACCCGCGAGCTGGCCTGCCAGATCGTCGAGGAGATCCGCACCGTGGCCCACTCCCGGGCGCTGTCCACCGCCGTGGTCCACGGCGGCGTGGGCATCCAGCGCCAGGCCCGGCTGGCCGCGAAGGCGCACATCGTGGCCGCCACCCCCGGCCGCCTCGAGGACCTGCTCGAGCGCCGCGAGATCACGCTCGAGCACGTGCGCATGCTCGTGCTCGACGAGGCCGACCGCATGCTCGACATGGGCTTCAAGCCCGCCGTCGACCGCATCGTGGCCAAGACGCCGCGCGAGCGTCAGACCCTGTTCTTCTCGGCCACGCTCGAGGGCGAGGCCGGCCGCGTGGCCGCCGCCTACACAGCGCGTGACGCACGCCGCCACGTGCACCGCCCGACGATCGAGCCCGTGCCGGCCGAGGTCAAGCATCGCTTCGTGCACCTCGTGCACGACGCCAAGCTCGACGCCCTCGTGACCGAGCTCGGCAACGAGTCCCGCGGCCGCACGCTCGTGTTCGTGCGCACCAAGCGCGGCGCTGACCGCCTCGTCAAGCGCCTCGGCGCCCAGGGGATGCAGGCGGTGGCCATGCACGGCGACAAGTCGCAGTCCCAGCGCGACCGGGCGCTCGCCCGCTTCGAGGCCGGCGACATCGACACGCTCGTGGCCACCGATGTGGCCTCACGCGGCATCGACGTCCCGAACGTGACCCACGTGATCAACTTCGACGCCCCCGAGGACCGCGACGCCTACGTCCACCGCGTCGGGCGGACCGGGCGCGCGGGGTGCGCGGGCGCCGGTGTCTCCTTCGTGGTCGACGACCAGATCGCGGACATGCGCCGCATCGCGGCGCAGCTCGGCCTGTCCGGCGAGTTCGACCGGGACCGCGGCCCGGGCTCCCCGGCCTCGCCGCGGCCCCGTTCACGCCCGCGGAGCTCGCGGTCGCGCTCGCGTAGGTAGAGCCGAGGGCAGTCTCGGGGATCCGGAGCCCCGGGTCAGACCTGCTCGTGCAGCTGCTTGAGCGCCCGGCGCTTCAGGCGCGAGACGTGCATCTGCGAGACGCCGATCCGCCTGCCGATCTCCGACTGGGTCAGCCCCTCGACAAAGCGCAGGCGAAGGACGGTCTGCTCGCGCTTGGGAAGCGTGGCCATCGCGGCCGCGGTGGCGTCGCGGTAGTCGACGAGCTCGTAAGCCGGGTCCTCTTCGCCGATGGTCTCCGCGTGGGAGACCCCCATCTCCTCGCCGTCCGGCCGCTGGGGGCCGTCCAGGGAGACCGAGTCGTAGGCCATTGACGCCTCCATCGCCTCGAGCACGGTCTCGGAGTCGGAGTCCATCGTCGCGGCCACCTCCTGGACGCTCGGACTGCGGCCGAGGTCACGCGAGAGCCGGGCGATGGTGCCGTTCACGGCGAGCACGCGCTCCTGCATGCCCCGGGGCACGTGCGCCGACCACGCCGAGTCGCGGAAGTAGCGCTTGAGCTCTCCGGAGATGGTGGGCACCGCGTACGAGGAGAACGCGGTCCCACGGCTCGAGTCGAAGCGGTCGATGGCCTTGACGAGGCCGAGGGACGCCACCTGCACCAGATCTTCGAGGGGCTCCCGGCCGTTCTGGTGGCGCCGCGCGAGCTGCCGGGCCAGCGGCATGAAGCGCTTCGCGAGATCCTCGCGTGCGGAGTGGTCACCGAGGCTGTGATAGCGGTGGAAGAGCGCGCGCTCCGCCCGGCGGTCTCTGCTGCGCGGCACGGCCGCAGGTGCGGGGGCGCGCGATCGGGGGAGGACGGCACTGCTCATGCAGGATCTCCTTGGGCGAACGGGGACGCTCGAGCCAGAGATCCGTGGCGAGGCCGGCGGTCGCCGCTTCGCCACGTCGCTACAGGCCTTACTCGCGCCGCAGGCCCGTCTGGACCGGGTCCGCGCCGCAGCTCCGAGGTTAGCCCGCCCCGCGAAGCCCTCCGGCGCCGTGTCCGGCCCCCTTGCCTCGGATAGGTTCCAGGTCGTGGCCGAGGAGCCGAGCACCGAGGTCGAGGGCATCGACTCCGAGGGCGTCGAGCGCTGGTTCACCGAGAACGTGCCGCACGCCAGCCCGCCGTTCGGGTACGAGCGCATCGTCGGCGGGCGCTCGAACCTGACCTTCCGTGTGACCGACGAGGACGGCGGCACCTGGGCCCTGCGGCGCCCGCCGCTCTCCGGCGCCCTCTCCTCCGCGCACGACATGGGGCGCGAGCACCGGGTCGTCTCCGCGCTCACCCCCACCGACGTCCCGGTGCCGGACGCCGTCGCGCTCTGCGAGGACGAGTCCGTGACCGGCGTGCCGTTCTACGTCATGGACTTCGTCGAGGGTCCGGTGCTGCGCGACGAGGAGACGGCGTGCCGCGAGTTCGGGGAGGACGAGCGCAGGAAGATCGGCGAGTCGGTCGTGGATGCGCTCGTGACCCTTCACTCGGTGGAGCCCGACGAGGTCGGGCTCGGCGAGCTCGGGAGGAAGTGGGGCTACGTCGAGCGCCAGCTCAAGCGCTGGCACGGGCAGTGGGAGCAGTCGAAGACCCGAGAGATCGAGGCCATCGACGACGTGCACCGCCGGCTCTCGGAGAACGTGCCCGAGCAGCAGCGCGCCACGGTCGCGCACGGCGACTACCGCCTCGACAACCTGATCCTCTCGCCCGCGGGAGCGATCGCGGCGATAGTGGACTGGGAGCTCTGCACCCTCGGCGATCCACTCGCGGACGTCGGACTGCTGCATGTCTACTGGTCGCGGCCCGGTGATGAGGTGCTGCCCCTCGGCTCGGCGCCCACGACGGCGTCCGGCTTCCCCGACCGAGGAGAGCTGACGGAGCGCTACGCCGAGCGCTCGGGGCTCGACCTCTCGAAGCTCGACTTCTACGTGGCGCTCGGGTACTGGAAGCTGGCGATCATCCTCGAGGGCGTCTACGCGCGCTACGCGCAGGGCGGATACGGGGAGAGCGACGAGGAGGTCGAGCATTTCCCACAGATCGTCGAGGCGCTGGCCGACTCCGCGGCGAGAACCTCTGCCGAGGTGGGCTGAGGCGTCCAGGTTTGCCGCTCCGGTCGTAGGGCAGGACCGGGTGACGCGTTCTCCCGACCGGGTGACGAGCGCATGCCCGCAGACCAGCCGAGGGAGACATTTGGTGGAGATCAGGACGGAGCGGGTGACGGACGGCGTGCATCGCGTCGCCGACGGGCTGGTCAACTTCTACGTGCTCGAGGAGAACGGGCGCCTGACGATGGTCGACACCGGATGGCCGCGCAGCGGACCCCGCATCGAGCAGGCGCTCGGTCAGCTCGGGCGCTCGACATCGGACGTCGAGGCGATCGTCCTCACCCACGGCCACCCCGACCACCTGGGGGGCGCCGTCCATGTCCACAACGCGACGGGCGCGCCGATCCACGTCCACCGCGACGAGGTCGCCCGAGCCCGGGGAAAGGCCAAGGGCTCCTCCCCGTTCGCGCTGGTCCCCAGCCTCACCCTCCAGCTATGGCGCCCGGCGGCCACCAGGTTCGTCCTCCAGGCGACCGCACAGGGCTTCCTCACCCCCACGTGGCTCGAGGAGGTCGAGACCTTCGACAGCGACGAGGAGCTCGACGTGCCGGGCCGCCCGAGGGTGCTGGCCACGCCCGGGCACACCCCCGCCCATGTGTCGCTGCATCTCGCCCAGCGCGGCGTGCTGATCTCGGGCGACGCCCTGGTCAACCTCGATCCCATCACCGGCGCGACCGGACCCCGGCTGCCCCACGACGTCGTGAACGCGGACCCGCCGCTGTGCCGTTCGTCGCTCGACGTGATCGCGGCGGCGGACGCGGACACCTTCCTACCGGGTCACGGCGACCCCTGGCGCGGCGGCATGGCCGACGCGGTGGCCCACGCGCGCGAGGCGGACGCCGCCTGAGGCGGCGGGCGGGCTAGCCGCTCGGCGGCTGGTGCAGGCCGAAGCTCGACCCCTGGTCGTCGCGACAGAGCTTGAAGCGACCGAAGCGGGCGATCTTCTCGTCGTCGCCCTCGATGTCCATCTCCTCCACCTGGCCGCCGAGCTCGCGGACGCGGTGGAGCGCCGCCTCGATGCCGTCGACCCGGAAGAAGACGTACGGACTGGCGCCGGGGTCACCACCGTGCATCCCGCCGGGCACTCCGGCTCCGTTGACGACGAACCCCTCCCCCGAGGGGCCGGGCTCGAACGTCCATCCGAGCAGTCCCCGGGACACCGAGAGCGACGCGCCCGGAGTCGTCGGCGGGCGCGGCGAGCCGAGGAGGCGAATATGGCCGAGGAGAAGAAGGGCAAGCCGCTGATCCACGACGATCAGGGCGCAAGGACAGCCGCAACCGCGAGGACAAGCACCGCAGGGACAAGCGGCCGAAGCCCGGCCCCCTGACCGGGCCGCTGGACAGCGCTCTGGCCGAGGGCACGATCGAGCCGGACCCCGAGACCCCCTCACGGACGCCGCGCGAGTAACGCGCGCGGCGCTCCGGGGTGCCCCGGGCGCCGCGTGGGCGCAGCCGCGCGGGCGCTAGCGTGATCCGGATCCCGATGGCTCGGAGGCTCGTGCCGGAGAACGTCCAGACCACCGGCCGCGCCAAGGATCCGGGCAAGGTCCTCGTCGTGCTGCTGCTCGCCGGGGTGTCCTTCGCCCTGTCGCAGACGATGGTGGTGCCTGCCCTGCCCGCCTTCAGCGAGGCGTTCGACACCAGCGCGTCGGCCTCCTCGTGGCTGTTGACCGGCTACCTCCTCTCCGCCTCGGTGGCCACTCCGATCGTCGGCAAGCTCGGCGACCTCTACGGCAAGGGCCGCGTCCTCATGATCGTGCTGCTGATCTTCTCGGTCGGCTCCGTGGTCTGCGCCCTCGGCGAGTCGATCGGCGTGGTCATCGCCGGGCGCGTCATCCAGGGCGTCGCCGGGGGCGTCTTCCCGCTCTCGTTCGGGATCGTCCGCGATACCTTCCCGCGCGAGCGGGTGGCGAACGGGCTCGGCCTGCTGAGCGCGATCTTCGGGATCGGAGGCGGCATCGGACTCCCGCTGGGTGGAGTCTTCGTCGACCACCTCGACGTGTCACTCGTCTTCTGGTTCGGCCTCCTCGGGCTGCCCGCGGCGCTGGCCGCGCACCGGCTGATACCGGCTTCGCCCGTCGTCGAGCGAGCGCGGATCGACTGGCTCGGAGCGGTCCTGCTCTCCGCCGCACTGGCGTCCGTGCTGCTCGGCGTGACCGAGGCCAACGCCCTGGGCTGGACCTCCGCTGCGACGCTTGCGCTGCTGATCGGCGGCGCGGCTCTGCTGGCGCTCTGGGGCTGGGTCGAGTCCGTGCGTGAGGAGCCCCTGATCGACTTCCGGGTGCTGCGCGGGCGCACGGTCGCCGCCACCAACCTCACCGCGCTGCTCGTGGGCTTCGCGATGTTCTCGAGCTTCCTCCTGATCCCCCAGCTCGCGCAGACGCCCGAGGCGACGGGCTACGGGTTCGGGATGTCGGTGACCGGAGCCGGACTGATCCTCGCCCCCGCGGCGCTCGCGCAGCTCATCACCGGGCCGCTGGCCGGCCGCTTCGGCACGCGATTCGGCTTCCGCACGGTGCTCGCCACCGGCGGCGCGTGCGTCATGGCATCGTTCGCGTGGCTCGCGCTCGAGCACTCGAGCGTGTGGCACCTCGCTGTGGCCGGCGCCCTCCTCGGAGCCGGGATCTCGCTGGCGCTGGCGTCCATGGCCAACCTCATCGTGGATGCCGTGCGCCAGACCGAGGTCGGCATCGCCACCGGCATCAACACGGTCACGCGGACCGTGGGCGGGGCGTTCGGCTCGGCGGTGGCCACCGCGATCATCACGTCCGAGGCGGCCGCGGGCACGCCCTTCCCGACCGAGGGGGCCTACACCATGGCCTTCGTGGTCGGGGCCGTGGGCGGGCTGCTCGCGCTGTCCGCAGCCCTGCTCATCCCCACCAGGCGGGCGAGCGCCTCGGACTCGGCGGGGATGGGCGAGGTGCCGGCCGCCGCGCCACTTCGGGGCTGAGCCCCGCCGACCTCAGCGGGCGAACCCGATGTCCTGGTAGAGCGTCGACTTGAAGCCGAACGACCCGTAGTTGGCCAGGTTCGACCTCGTCGCGGTGATCGCCGGCCGCTGGTAGAGGACCAGCGAGTGGACCTCTTCCCAGACGAGGCGGTCGGCCTGGTTCAGCATCTCGCGCGCGCGGCCCTTGTCGAGCTGGCCCTGCGCATCCTCCATCAGCCGATCGATCTGCGGTGAGCCCACGCGCGCGTAGTTCTGCTGCACCTGGAGATCGCCCTTGGCGTCCTTCACGGGCATGGCGTAGAGCGACTTCGACGACGCTATCGGGAACGGCGTGCCGACCCACGAGAACGGGGCTATGTCGTAGTTGCCCGGGATCACGTACTTGTCGAAGAAGTCGCCCTCGGGAACCGCCCGGATGTCGAGCGCCACCCCCACGTCGCGCAGCATGGCCTGGGCCAGCTCGGCCTCCTGGCGGCTCGTGGCCACCCCGGTGGGGATCACGAACCGCACCTCGAGCCGGCGGCCCCCCTTGGCGCGGACGCCTCCCGGGCCGGGCCGCCAGCCCGCCCGGTCGAGGGTCTGCCGGGCGCGGGCGGGATCGAACCCTCCGACGTCGCCGGCGTTGTCGCGGTAGCCCTCCTGGGTGTTCACGAAATAGTGGTTGCCCATCGTCCGGGTGGGCCAGTCGAGGCCCACCAGGTCCGCCCGGGTGATCGCATCGCGGTTGACGGCCATCGCGATCGCGCGACGGACGTTCACGTCGCTCAGCACCGGGCTCGTCCCGTTCATGGTGAAGTGGCGGTAGTCGGGCCCGGCCGCCGAGCGCACGGCCCCGCCCGGGACGCCCTGCACGCGCTTGTAGTTGCTCGGGTTCGGCCCGACGTCGGTCAGGTCGATCTCCCCGGATACGAACGCGTTGATGGCCGCGTCGGGTGAGAGCGCCCGGTAGACGATCCGGTCGAGCTTCGCTGGCGGCCCCCACCACTTCGGGTCGCGCACGACGGTGACCGTCTGAGCCGTCTCGTCGATCTCCTCGAGCTTGAACGGCCCCGAGGTGATCGGGATCCTGTTCACGTAGGCCGTGTTGAACCTCTCGGGGTCGCCGTTGACCTCCTTCGGATAGAGCCCCGCGAACACCGACTGCCACTCGCCGAAGGGCTGGGCGAAGGTGACGACGACCTCGAGGTCGTCACGCCCGCGCCTCACGCTCCCCACCCGCTCGTACCCGCTGTTGGACGCGACCTGATAGGCCTCGTCGTTGCCCCGGAGCGCCTTCCACTGGGCCTCGTAGTCGGTCCAGTCGATCTGCCGGCCGTTCGACCACCGCGCCTTGGGGTTCAGCCGGTAGGTGACCACCTGCCGCGGCCTGGTCGAGGTGATCCGCGCGGAGAGCACGTAGTTGCGGTCCTCGGTCACGTTGGCCCGCTCGTCGGTGGTGATCCCTCCGGGCATGAGCCCGCCGAGCACCGCGGTAGCGGGCACGTTCGCGCCGTTCACGTGGCTCGAGTTCCACTGCGTCGGGAGCTCCTCGATCGGCCAGCGCAGGGTTCCGCCGTCGCGAACGCGGTCACGCGGCATCGCGTTGATGTCGACCGGCTCGAGCGCCGCGCCGCCTCCATCGCCGCCACCGGAGTCGGCGCAGCCTCCGACCAGCAGCGCGATAAGTGCCGCCAGCACGACCGCGAGCGCTCGTACGCGGCCTCCAAAGGCGTTCAACTCTCGATACTCCCGTTCGGCCCGCACGTCGCGCGCGTCAAACTACCGCCAATCGCTCCGCGTAGTGGCAGGCGGCCTCCTGGCCGGGGCCCACGGCGCGCAGCTCGGGCTCCTCCTCTAGGCACCGGCGGCGGCGCTCGGCGTCGAGCGCGGCGAACTTCGGGCACCGGGTGTGGAAGCGGCAGCCGCCCGGCACCTCAGCCGGGCTCGGCAGGTCGCCGGGCAGCAGGATCCGCGCGCGGGTACGCTCCTTGCGCGGGTCGGGCACGGGGATGGCGGAGAGCAGCGCCTGCGTGTAGGGGTGGGCCGGCCCGCCGTAGAGGCGATCCACATCCCCGACCTCGACGAGCCTTCCGAGGTACATCACCGCGACCCGGTCGGAGACGTGCCGCACTACCGACAGGTCGTGGGCCACGAACAGGTAGGAGAGGCCGAGGCGCTCCCGCAGCTCCTCCAGCAGGTTGACCACGCCGGCGCGGATCGAGACGTCGAGGGCGGAGACCGGCTCGTCGAGCACCACCAGCTTCGGCTCGAGCGCCAGCGCCCGGGCGATCGCGATGCGCTGGCGCTGGCCCCCGGAGAAGTGCTGGGGGTAGCGGGAGAGGTGCTGGTGCTCGAGGCCGACGAGGCGGACCAGCTCCCGCACCCGCTCCTCGACGCGCTCCCGCGCCACCCCGTGGGTGCGCAGCGGCTCGGCCAGCACGTCGCTCACCGGGAGGCGTGGATCGAGCGAGGCGAGCGGGTCCTGGAAGACCACCTGCACCTCGCGGCGCAGCGCCCGGCGCTCGCGGGCGTCAAGCTCGGCGGTGTCGCGGCCGAGCACCACCACGCGGCCGCCCTGCGGGCGCGTGAGCTCGAGGATCTCGAGCAGGGCGGTGGTCTTGCCGCAGCCGGACTCGCCGACCAGGCCGAGGGTCTCGCCCTCCCCCACGGTCAGGGAGATGCCGTCCACCGCGCGGACGGTGCCCACCTGACGCTTGAACACCGCGCCTCGCAGCAGCGGGTGGTGCTTCACGAGGTCCTCGGTGCGAAGCACCTGGGGCCGCCCGTTGCGCCTCTCCGCACCCGGCGCCGGCGCGCTCGAGCGCACCTCGTAGACCTCCTCCGGCGCGAGCCCGCCCGCCTCGATCTCGGCGGCGCGGTGGCAGGCCGCGAGCTGCGGACGACCGCCGACCGCGGCCAGGGCCGGCTCCTCCTCGTGGCAGCGCTCGAAGACGAGCGGACACCGCGGAGCGAAGGGGCACCCGGGAGGCAGATGCGCCGGCGAGGGCGGCGCGCCCTCGATGGGCACGAGCGGGCGACGGCCGGACTCGTCCACCCGCGGGATCGAGCCGAGGAGGCCCATGGTGTAGGGCATCCGCGGGCGCTCGTAGACGTCGTCGACGCCACCCTGCTCCACCAGGCGGCCCGCGTACATCACCGCGACCCGGTCGGCGAAGCCGGCCACCACCCCGAGGTCGTGGGTGATCACGATCATGGCCGCCCCGGTGGCCTCCCGGGCGGTGCGCAGCACCTCGAGCACCTGGGCCTGGATCGTCACGTCCAGCGCCGTGGTGGGCTCGTCGGCAATCAGCACGTCGGGGTCGTTGGCGATGGCCATGGCGATCATCACCCGCTGGCGCATGCCCCCGGAAAGCTCGTGGGGGAAGGCACCGGCGCGCTCGCGGGCGCCCGCGATGCCCACGAGCTCGAGCAGCTCGACGGCGCGGCTTCGGGCCTCGTCCCGGGAGAGGCGGTTGTGGGCCTGCACCGCCTCGGCCACCTGCTGGCCGATCCGGTAGACCGGGGTGAGCGCCGACAGCGGATCCTGGAACACCATCGCGATCCGCCGGCCACGGAGGCGCGACAGCGCACGGTCCTCGAGCCCGATGAGCTCCTCGCCGTCCAGGCGCACCGAACCCTCGACGCGCGCACCGGCAGGCAGGAGACCCATCACCGCCAGCGCGGCGGCGGACTTCCCCGAGCCGGACTCGCCGACGATCCCGAGCACCTCCCCCCGGGCGAGGTCGTAGTCCACGTCGCGCACGGCCCGAACGTCTCCCGTGCGGTCCGGGAACGTCACCGACAGGCCCCGCACGGCGACCAGGGGATCGGCCGCCGGCGTCACGCTCCGGAGGTGGGATCGAGCGCGTCGCGCAGGCCGTCGCCCACGAGGTTCACCGAGAGCACGATCAGCACGAGCAGCCCGGCGGCGAAGCCGAACAGCCACGGAAAGGTGACCGCTGAGGTGGTGCCGTCGGCGATGAGCGTGCCGAGCGACACGTCCGGTGGCTGCACGCCGAAGCCGAAGTAGGAGAGGCCGGTCTCGGCGATGATCGCCGCGCTCACGTTGAGCGTCGCGTCGATGATGAGCAGCGACGAGATGTTCGGGAGGATGTGCCGGAAGATGATCCGCGGGCCCGACAGCCCCATGTAGCGGGCGGCGAGCACGTACTCGCGCTCACGGAGGGAGATCGTCATCCCGCGCACGATCCGGGCGGTGACCATCCACAGGAATGCGGCGAGCAGCACCACGAACAGCAGCCACGTGCGCCCGCGGAAGAGCGGCGAGAGGATGGCCACGAGCAGGAAGGCCGGGAGCACGAGCAGAAGCTCGACCATCCACATCAGCGTGCGGTCGACCCATCCCCCGAAGTAGCCCGCGAACGAGCCGACGATCGCGGCCAGGCCGGTCGAGAAGAGCGCCACGAGCAGGCCGATGATCAGCGACTTCTGCATGCCGCGGACGGTGAGCGCGTAGACGTCGCCGCCGGTCTGCGTCGTGCCGAACCAGTGGTCGGCCGACGGACCGCTCAGGAAGGCGGCGTAGTCCTTGTCGGTGTAGGTCCACGGCGTCAGGTAGGGCCCGACGAACGCGAGCACGAAGAGCCCGGCCAGGACCACGAGCCCGGCGAGCGCCAGGCGCCGTCCTAGGAACCGGCGCAGCACGACGCCCCACCGGGAGGGCACGCGCGTCTCGTCGAGCGGGGGGCCGCCGCCGGGGCGCTGGTCGGCCAGGCGGCCGATGACCTGCTCGGTGGGCACCGACACGGGTCAGGCCCCCACCCGGATGCGGGGATCGAGCACGGCGTAGGCGAGGTCCGACAAGAGGCCCGCGAAGAGCACGAGCACGGCGGCGAAGCACGAGACCGCGGCCACGGCGTTGACGTCGTTGCGCCGCACCGACTCGATGAACCACTCGCCCATCCCGTGCCATCCGAAGATCGTCTCTATGAAGGTGGCCCCGATGAGCAGCAGGCCGAAGTTGTAGGCGAAGAAGGTGGCCGAGGGAATGAGCGCGGTGCGCAGCGCGTGCTTGAGGAGGGCCGTGCGCCGGCGCAGGCCCTTGGCCTGCGCGGTGCGGACGAAGTCCGAGCCGAGCACGTCGAGCATCGCGTTGCGCTGGTAGCGGGAGAAGATCGCGATCTGGGCGAGCACCAGGGTGAGCGTGGGCAGCACGAGGTGCTGGAGGCGGTCCACGGCCAGCGTCCAGAACCCTCCCTCGAGCCCCGGCGTGAACTCGCCGGTGTACTCGAAGACGCTCACGCCCGTCGCGTCGTTCACGCCCACCGCGACGATCTCGAGCAGCACGGCGAGCACGAACACCGGCGTCGAGAGGATGACGAACGAGGCGAAGGTGATCGCATGGTCGCTGAAGCGGTGCTGGCGGACCGCCCCCCACGCCCCCACCAGGACGCCGAGGACCGAGCCGAGGATCGTGGCGATGATCAGCAGTCGCAGGCTCACCCCGATCCTGCGGGCCATCTCGGCGTTCACCGAGGTCCCGTCCCAGGACTCGCCGAAGTCGAGACGTACGAGGCCGGTCGCCCACGCGCCGTAGCGCTCGATGATCGGCGTCCTGTCGTTCAGGTTGCGGGCCTCGAGCTCTCGCTCGACGACCGCGGCGGGCGGCGGCGGGTTACGCCCCTCGAAGTTGGACCGCGGGGAGAGGCTGGCCGCGGCCAGCACGTACGCGAGGCTGGCCGCGATGGCCACCAGCACGATGGAGCTCGCCAACCGGCGCAGAAGGAACTTGGCCATGCGGTGGCAGGGTGGATAGCAGTCGGGCGGGCGGCGCGCGGCTGGAGGGCGACACGCGGGCAGGTGCTGTACCTTTGGTACTACACTCACCCCCGAGATGCCGACCCGGCGACCGCGCCACACCATCACCGAGACCCCGCCTGTGGAGCAGGCCCTCCGACGGCTGCGCTCCGCGCGCCCCCACGAGCGGATCGACCTCAAGGAGCTGGTGATCCTCGGCGCCGACGAGAAGGCCGCTAGGGGGGAGGGAGAGGGAGACCCGTCGGACCGTCGGAGGGCACTGATCGAGGAGTTCCTCCACCTCCGCGCCGACGACCGTCTGGACGCCACCGAGGGCCTTGCCCTGCATGAGAGCGGGTGGGTCCGGCAGGCATGACCGGCTACGGCGGCCCCGTGCTCCTCGACATGTCGGCGTGGGCGCGAGTTCTCCTCGATCGGGTCGAGGCGGGCGACCGGGCACGGTTCGAAGAAGCGGTGCGCGCGGACGAGATCCTCACTTGCGAGCCGTTCCTGCTCGAGGCCCTCTACTCCGCTCGCGACGGCGGCGAGTACGGCCGGTTGGAGGAGCGGCTCGGGGCGCTACCCGGGGTCGCGGGCGGCCCCTCGCCCCTCCCCTTGGCGCTCGATACCCAGGCCGAGCTCGCCCGGTCGCGCTCGGTCTCCCATCGCGTCAAGCCCGTCGACCTGCTGTTGGCCGCCATCGCTCACGAGCACGCGCTCGGAATCCTGCACTACGACCGCGACTACGACACGATCTCCGAGCACACCCGCCTGAGGGTCCGAAGCGTCTGGATCGCGCGGCGCGGGAGCCTCGCCTGACTACTCCGTGCCCCCGAGCAGCAGGTCCACGGGATCGAGGTACCACGGCGCCTCGGGCCCGTCGACCCGCTCGAGCCATGACGTCGCGTCGCTTCGGCCCATCTCGATCAGGCTGTCGACGAACTCGCGCTCGAAGAACAGATAGGAGAGGAGCTCCCCATGGGAGTGGCCCGCCCCGCCGAGCAGGCGGGTGAGAAGGGCGAAGTCCGGCGAGCGAAGGCCCTTGAGGCCCCCGTAGCGGTCGCGGAACACCTCGGTGGCGCAGCGGCCGAGCGCGCCGCGCGAGGAGGGCGCCACGAACATGTACGGGATCGGCCGGTAGGGCCGCTTGCCGCGAGCCTCCTGGTATCGGTCGACGCCGGAGGAGCCTCCGCCGTCGACGGCGAGCAGGTTGATCTTCCCGAGCATGCGCACGTCGTGCATGAGCGGGTCGACGAGGGTGGCCTGGAGCAGCTCGACGGCGCCCTCCGAGAAGTCGGGCGCGTCCTCGGGCTCGTCGGCGGGGGCGACGCGGCTGCGCTCGATCGAGTCGGTGGCGAGCAGGACGAGTCGATCGGCGTCGAGGTCGAGCACGGGCTTGATCGGCGTGTTGAGCCGCGTGCCGCCGTCGAAGTACCAGCCCCGCGCCCGCGCGGGCGAGTCGATCCTCACGGCGGG
>JACCZP010000188.1 GCA_013695885.1 Thermoleophilaceae bacterium
CGAGGACGTCCTCGAGGAGATCGTCGGCGAGATCGAGGACGAGTTCGACCTCGAGGAGGTCGAGCTCCTCTCCCACGACGGCGAGGCGACCCTCGTCGACGGACATGCGCCGCTGCGACTCGTGGCCGAGCGCCTCGGGCTCCAGCTCGAGGAGCCCCACGAGGCCACGGTCGGAGGACACCTCCTCGAGCGCCTCGGCCGAGTGCCCGAGCCCGGCGAGGAGGTAGAGCTCGACGGGCGCCAGGCTGAGGTCTCGCGGGTCGAGGGCGCGCGGATCGCCCGGCTGCGCTTCCCCGACGTCCCGTCCTCGTGAGCGCGAGCGCCTCGTGAGCACGGACGGACGGACGTCGGGGGCGCACCCCCACCCCTCAGCGGGCGCCGAAGCACGGTCGCGCGCTCGCCTGGTGCGGGTGGGCTACACCCCCTTGCTGCGCCGGGTTCTCGTCGTCAACGCCGCTGTGCTCGCCGGTGCGAGCGCGGTCACCGTGCTCGCGCTGGCACCCATCGTCAGCTCGGAGGTGGCGCTCACCGAGCTCGGCATCCTTGCCGGGGGTCTCGCGATCATGTTCTTCGTCAATCTCCTCCTGCTCCGCCGTGCGCTGCGCCCGCTCGAGGAGCTCCGCGACGTTGTGCGCGTGGTCGACCCGCTCCGGCCGGGGCAGCGCGTGCGGCTCGAGGGACCTGCGTCCGAGGTCATCGAGCTCGCCGAGGCATTCAACGACATGCTGGGCCGCCTCGAGGACGAGCGTCGCGAGAGCGCACGCCAAGCGCTCGAAGCCCAGGAGGCCGAGCGCCTGCGAGTGGCCCAGGAGCTCCACGACGAGATCGGCCAGAGCCTGACCGCCGTCCTCCTTCAGCTGGGACGCGTCGAGCGCAGCGGCTCCCCCGCGGCCGCGGAGGGCCTCGCCGAGGCGCGGGAGACGGCTCGTTCGAGCCTCGAGGACGTTCGCCGCATCGCGCGGCGCCTGCGGCCGGAGACGCTCGACGACCTCGGGCTCGGCCCCGCACTCGCCGACTTCTGCGACCGCCTCGCCGAGCAGAGCGACCTGCACATCGAGCGCTCGCTTGCGATGGAGCTGCCGCCGCTCAAGCAGGAGGAGGAGCTCGTGGTCTACCGGGTGGCCCAGGAGGCGCTGACCAACGTCGTCCGCCACGCCGACACGGACCGGGCCGAGCTGCGTCTCGAGGTGAAGCCCGATCGCCTCAGGCTGGTGGTCCAGGACTGGGGCCGCGGGCTCGACGGACAACCTCGGGGCGGTGGCGTGCAGGGGATGCGCGAGCGGGCCCTGCTGGTCGGCGGACAGATCTCGGTGACTGAGCCACCCGGTGGGGGCGTTCGGGTGACCCTCGACATCCCACTCGACGAGGCGGGGCTGTGGTACCGCTGAAGGCGCGCGTCCTGCTCGCCGACGACCACCCGGTCGTCCGGCGCGGCCTGCGCCTCGTCCTCGACGCAGAGCCCGACCTCGAGGTCGTGGCCGAGGCCGGCGACGGTGCGGAGGCGGTCGAACGCGCCCTTGGCGAGCAGGTCGACCTTGCCGTTCTCGACGTGTCGATGCCGCGGCTCACCGGATTGCAGGCCGCCCGCCAGCTTGCGGAGCGCGCGCCCGAGGTCCGCGTCCTCATGCTCTCGATGCACGACAACGAGCAGTACCTGTTCGAGGCCCTGCGCGCCGGCGCCTCGGGCTACGTCGTCAAGGCGGCGGCCGACCGTGACCTGATCGAGGCCTGCCGGGCGGTCCTGCGCGGCGAGCCCTTCCTCTACCCGGGCGGGGTGCGGGCCCTGATCCGTGAGCACCTGGAGCGTGCGCGACAGGGAGAAGACCACCGCGAGGACCTGCTGAGCCCGCGCGAGTCGGAGGTGGTCAAGCTGATCGCGGAGGGCCATACGAGCCGCGAGATAGCCAAGACGTTGGTGCTCGCCGAGAAGACGATCGAGCGCCATCGCGAGAACGTGCTCGAGAAGCTCGGGCTGCGCGACCGGGTCGGGCTGACGCGCTACGCCATTCGCCGGGGTCTCGTCGAGCCGTAGGGGGGCGACCCGGCTCAGGTTGGGGGATGCCGCCCATAGCCGGAACGTGCGATCCCGGCGATTCTCAGGGCATGAGACCAAGCGCAGCAGACCTCTCCACGGAAGGCCCGTCCTCCCCGGCTCCCGAGCGTTCGCTCGGCCTGGTGGTCGTCGACGATCACCCGGCGGTCCGTCGCGGGCTCTGCGCCCTGCTCGACGGCGAGGAAGACCTTCACGTCCTCGCCGCCGTCGGCTCCACCCGGGAGGGGCTCGCCGCGATCGAGCGGCTCCATCCTGACGTCGCGCTGCTCGACTTTCACCTGCCCGACGAGGACGGCCTGTCGATCTGCCTCAGAACCCGCCGCTTGGCCCGACGCCCGCGGGTGATCGTCTTCTCGGCGTTCGCCGACGAGGCCCTCGGCCTGAGGGCCACCGTGGCCGGCGCCGAGGGCCTCGTGAGCAAGGGGGGCTCCCCCGATGAGCTCTTCGCGGCCATCCGGGCGGTAACCCGGGGCGAGCGATGGCTCCCCCCGTTGTCGGCCGAGGTGCTCCAGGCCCAGGGGGCAAAGCTCGACCCCGAGGACCTCCCCGTGGTCTCGATGCTGCGCGACCGGGTGCCTGAGGAGGAGATCGCCGAGACGCTCCGGGTCGAGCTCTCGTGGCTGCGGGCTCGCCGCTGGGCCATCCTTGGCCGTCTCGGCGCCCGGGGCGAGCGCCGGGCGCGCCCGGCGCAGCGGACGGGCTCCTCAGCCCCCTTCTCGTCGACTGCTCCGCTGGGCCCTCCCGCGGCGTGAGCCCGGCGGCCGCACCGCCCCTCACCGCCGCACCCCCACCACCGCCCAAGAGTGCCGCCGGTCCCGCCGCGTCGAGAACCCCAGCGCCTCGAGGTCCCTCGCGCACCCTTCCACCGTGTACGGGGGGTGGACTTCGACCTTGATCGTCCGCACGGCCGGCGCCCACTCGGTCCGCTCGGTCAGCACCCGCGCCTCGGCCCCCTCGATGTCCATCTTCACGTAGTCGACGGCGCCGGCCTCCTCGACCAGCGACGCCAACGACACCGCACGCGCGTGGCGGACGAGAGCGGTCGAGTCCGCGTCGTCGGTCACCCGGAAGGACGAGGTGTTGGCCGACCATCCGTGGTACTCGAGCTCGCCGTCCTCGGGCCATACCGCACCCTCGACCAACGAGCACCGTGCCGACC
>JACCZP010000271.1 GCA_013695885.1 Thermoleophilaceae bacterium
GTAGCCATGATGGGATCGATGGGCTTGATGATGTTGTTCGGGCTGTTCGCGCTGTTCGCGCTGATCGCCGCGGCCGTCTACGTCGGCGTGCGACTCGCGCGCGGGACAGGGTCGGATGAGTCCGCCCGGTCGGTGCTCGACCGACGATTCGCCGCGGGAGAGCTCAGCGCCGAGGAGTACTACGAGCGCGAGTCCGCCCTGCGTAGCGCCGCTCCCGCTTCGGGGAAGGGCGGTCGGGGCCTCGCCGGAGGCTGACCGCGGCTATAGAGGCCTCATGCCCGAATGGACGCCTCCCCCGCTGCACCAGCTCGAAACCGAGGTCATGGAGGACGTTTGGGGCCGAGAGCCCGCCACGGTTCGCGAGGTCCTCGAGGCCCTGAACCGGGGCCCTCGCCAGCGAGCGTACACGACGGTCATGACCATCATGGCCCGGCTTCACCGAAAGGGGCTGCTCAAGCGCCGACGGGAGGGCAAGACGGACGTGTACTGGCCCGCCCTGAGTAGGCCCGCCTACCTCGACGCGCGCGCGAGGGCGGAGGTCGAGGCGCTCGTCGAGGAGTTCGGCGACGTGGCCCTCGCCCACTTCGCGACCCAGGTCGGCCACCTCGATCCCGAGCGCCTCGAGAAGCTGCGGCGCCTCGCCGACCGTGGCTAGCGCACGCGGGCTCTATCGCCTCGGCCTGACCGTTGCGGGCCTTGGCGCCGCGGCGCTGATCTTGGCGGGGTGGGTCTCGCTCGGCGCGGTGAACCTCTCGCCGCCGCCGCTTGGGGTCCTCATCGCCGCCTGCGAGCGCTTCCTCTCCCCGGACGTGAGCCCGCGCGCACTCTTCACCCTCTCCCTGGCGACTCCCGGGCTCGCGGCGATCGCGCTCGGCTCTCGCTCGCTGCTTCGCGAGCTGCGCGCTCAGCGCCGCCTCGCGGCCCGCCTCGAAGTCACGGGGAAGGTGGACGTCGACGGCTCCGAGGTTCTCGTGCTCGACGATCACCGTGCTCGCGCGTTCTGCGCCGGGTATCTCCGCCCCCGGATCTACGTGTCGAGCGGCGCGCTCGCGCTGCTCTCAAGGTCCGAGCTCGGCGCTGTGGTCGCTCACGAACGCCATCACCGTGCGAGGCGCGATCCGCTGCGTCTCCTCGCCTTCCGAACCCTCTCCGAGTCGCTCTTCTTCCTGCCCGTCCTGAGGCGGCTGGCCGACCGCTACCGCGTCCTGGCCGAGATGGCAGCCGATGAGGCTGCGGCACGGGAGTGGGGGCGCCGAAAGCTCGCCTCGGCCCTGCTCGCCTTCGGCGAGAGCTCGGCACCGCAAGCGGCCGTCGGCATCGCGCCTGAGCGCGTCGACCACCTGCTCGGGCAGCCGGCACGCTGGGAGCTCCCCCTCGCCCTGCTGGTTGGGTCCCTTCTCGCCGCCCTCGCTCTCGGAGCGGCGGCGCTCGCGGCCGGTGGGGCGCTCGGCACGGCGACGGTGAACCTCCCGCTGCTCCTGACCCAGAGCTGCATGGTCGCGATGGTGATCCTGCCCGTCTTCCTGGCCGTCGGCGCGCTGCTCGCCGCCCGCCCGATGCTCTCACCTCGATAACGGACCGCGGCGGCGTCCGGACGCCCCACATGACCCTCCACCGCCGCTGCGCGGTCGCCCTCGCCGCGTCCCTGGCGGCCGTCATCGCCATGGTGGTCCTGGCTCCGAGCGCCTTCGCCCACGCTGCCTTCCTCGAGGCCACGCCCGCGCCCGGCTCGCGCCTCGAAGCCTCGCCGCGGGAGATCGGGCTCAAGTTCAGCGAGCCCCTCGACCGAGGGCTGAGCACCGTCTTCGTCGAGGAGGCGGCCTCGGGCCGGCGCGTCGCCGCGATGCCCGCGGCGGGCACAGGGTCCCGTCTCGGGATACGTCCGGCCTCCCCGCTTCCCTCCGGCGCCTACCGGGTCCGCTGGCACACGGTCTCGACCGAGGACGGCCACGCCCTCGAGGGCTCGTTCGGCTTCGGAGTCAGAGCGGCGGCCGCCGGCCTCGAGCAGCGGGTCGAGCAGAGTCCCCTCGCGCGAGGCGGATGGGTGCGGATCGCCCTGCGGGCAGTCTTCTACTCCGCGCTCGTGTTCTTCGGCGGCGGTCTGTTCGCCGCGGTCCTGCTTGGGAGCCGTGGCGAACCGGCCGGGTGGCTCACGCCTCGGGCGGTTCGCGCGGCTCTCGAGGAAGCCGGGCTCGATCCCGAGGGGCCGCCCGCTCGGGCCTGGAGATGGACGGTGGGGGTCGGCTGGGCCGCCGCCGCCCTCGCCGCGTGCGTCGCCGTGGCCGAGGCGGTCGACGCGGCGGGCGGCCTGAGCGCCCAGGCGGCGAGCAGCTTCCTGCTATCGAACGCCGCCGGCCTCGGCCGCGTCCTCACCGTGATGGCGCTGGCCCTGGCCGCGGCGCTCGCCGCCCGAGGCCGTATTGCGCTCGCTGCCGCGGCGTGCGCGCTGGCCTTCCTCGCCATCGCCCTCAGCGGCCACGCCAACTCCGCCACCCCCCGGGCGGCCGCCGTGGCGAGCGACTGGGTCCACCTGCTGGCCGGCTCGCTCTGGCTCGGCGGCGTCGCTCAGCTCGCCGCCGCCTGGGTTCCGAGCCTCCGGAGAGGGGCGCCCGAGCTCCGCCGCGCGATCATCGGCGGTGTCCTCGAGCGCTTTGGCGCCGTCGCGCTGCCCGCCTTTCTGGTCGTGGTCCTGAGCGGCGTGATCAACGCGCTCATCCAGCTCGGGCGACCCGAGGCGCTGTGGGGGAGCGCCTACGGCCGGCTCCTCGCCCTCAAGGCCCTACTGGTGGTTCTGATTGGCCTGGCGAGCTACTGGCACGCCGCTCGCCTGCGCCCGCGCATCCTCGCCGCGCGGTCGCACCCCGGCGAGCGCCTCGAGCGCCGGCACCGGCGGCTGATCCACTCCGAGCCGCTGCTCGCCGTGGGGGTGGTCGCGCTCGCCGCCACGCTCGTGGCCTTCCCCCTTCCCCCTCGCCAGCTCGCCGAGGCATCCGACGCGCCCGCCGCGGTGCCCCCGTGCGATCCGTGCGCCCAGCCGGCGCCGCGGGGCGATGAGCTCGCGGTCGCCGAGCAGGCCGGGCCGTCGATCGCCGCGGCCTGGCTTCGCCGGGACGGGGATCAGCTGACGGGACGCCTGCGGATCCTCGACCGCGACGCGAAGCCGGTCGGCGCAGCGGTGAGCGTGACCGGCGCCGAGATGCGAGCGTGCGGCCGTGGGTGCCTCGACTTCCGCCTACGGGGTAAGTCCCCCACCCTGCGCGTCGCGGTCCGCCAGGGCGCTCGTTCGTTCGAGGTGCTCCTACCAGCTCGATGGCGCGCGCGGGAGAGCGCACGCGCTCGACGGTTGCTCATCGGCGCGCAGCGCCGGATGAGAGCGCTGCGCAGCGTGACGGAGCGCGAGGTCGTCACCAGCGGTCCGGGGAGCTTCGCCTCCGCCACCTACCGCCTCCGGGCGCCGGACCGGCTGGCGTACGTCTCGAATCTCGGCAGCGAGGTGGTCGAGATCGGCCGGCGCGAGTGGTTTCGCGCTCCCGGCCTCCCGTGGCGACGAAGGCCCGCGCAGGGCACCCTCCCCTTCCGGACGCGCAGCTGGTTTCGCTGGAGCGCCTACGCCCGGGTCGTGCGGCTGCTCGGGGTGCGCCGAGCCGGCGGACGGCGTATCGCCGAGCTCGCGCTCATGGAGGAGGGCACGCCGGCGTGGCACCGGCTGGAGGTCGACCTCGCCACCATGCGGGTGCTCCGCGTGCGGGTGATCACGGGCGGGCACTTCATCACCCAGCGCTTCTCCGCCTTCGACGTGCCGACGAGGATCGATCCGCCCGAGGCGACCGATGGGTCCTGAGCGAGCCGCAAGCTCGAAGAACCGTCGCCTCCTTGCCCGCGCCGGGCGGGTCGCCACAGTAGGGGTCCTCGCGCTCTTCCTCGCCCTGCTCGGCTACGGGCTCGTGACCAAGTCGCCGGAGACCGGAATCGACGACAGCCTCGCGCGCGCGAGCCCCGTCACGGCGCCGGGCTTCGACCTGCCGGTGCTCCAGCCCGGCTCGCTCGGGAGAGGCCTGGCCTCGAGGCTCGCACCCGCGCTCGCCGATCGCCGGGTGGCGCTTCGAGAGCTGGGGGGCAGGCCCGTCGTCGTCAACTTCTGGGCCTCCTGGTGCGTACCCTGCCGCGAGGAGGCCCCCCTGCTCGAGCGCTCGTGGAGAGTGGCGCGAAGGGAGGAGGTGCTCTTCGTCGGAGTCAACCAGCAGGACATCACCGAGGACGCCCGTGCCTTCATGCGGGAGTTCCGGATCAGCTACCTGAACGTCCGCGACCAGGGCAACGGCACGGCGCGTGAGTGGGGAGTGACCGGACTGCCCGAGACGTTCTTCGTCACCGCCGAGGGAAAGGTCGTCGCCCACGTGATCGGCGTGCTGTCTGCGGAGCAGATGAGGGAGGGTCTCGCCGCGGCCCGGAGCGGTCGGGCACTCGGCGCCCGCGGCGGCGGGGAGCAGCGGCCGACGCGTTGAGTGTCGGTCGCCGACCGCGGCGTGCCGCACCGGCCACCTCCGGTCACCTACTACACTGCGCCGTAGATTGCCCCCGCGACCTGACCAGAAGCGACGGCTGAAGGAGGAGCGCTTGGGCCGCGAGCATGCGGTCGCTGCAAGCGAGCGTCGCCGACGCCGGCTGGGCTACGCGGCGGCCGTCGCGCTGGTGGCCGTCCTCGCCGTGGTCCTCCTGGTACAGACCGGCGGAGAGCAAGGCGAGTCGCCGGGAGGCAGTGCCTCGGCGGGCGAGGGGCCGGTGCACATTCACGGGCTCGGCGTGAACCCTCGCGATGGGGCGCTCTTCATCGCCACCCATACCGGCCTGTTCCGACTGGCCAAGGATCAGGCCAGGGCGGAGCGTGTGGGGCAGGGCTCTCAGGACACCATGGGCTTCACGGTCGTCGGTCCCGACCGCTTCCTCGGCTCCGGCCACCCCGGCGAGCTCGAGCCCGGGCCTTCTCTGCTCGGCCTGATCGACTCCCGCGACGGCGGCCGAAGCTGGACGCCGGTGTCGCTCTCCGGCGAGGCGGACTTCCATCTGCTGCGCGCGTCCGGCGCCCGCGTCTACGGCGCCGACTCGAGTAGCGGGCGCTTCCTCGCAAGCTCCGACGAGGGCCGTAGCTGGAGCGAGCGCGAACCGCCCGGAGACATGGTCGATCTCGCGATCGACCCGCGCGACGGCCGACGGCTCGTGGCCTCGAACCAGTCGGGGCTACTCGCCTCGGAAGACGAGGGCCGTACATGGAGACCGCTCGGCAGGGCTCCGGTCGGCCTCTTGAGCTGGGCCGCCGAGGGCAGTCTCTTCCACGTCGATGCCGATGGACGCGTTCAGGCCAGCTCGGACGACGGACTGAGCTGGCAGCCGCGCGGATCGGTGGGCACCCAACCCGCGGTCTTCGGTGCCGCCGACGAGCGCTCGCTCTACG
>JACCZP010000286.1 GCA_013695885.1 Thermoleophilaceae bacterium
GGGCTTGACCCGCGCGCCCGGGAAGCGCCGGGCCGGCCGCGGGGCCGGCCCTAGCCCAGCCCGAACACCCGCCGTGCCTCGCCGAGCGCCTCCACCAGCCGGTCCACGTCCTCGCGCTCGTTGTAGACGTGGAACGAGGCCCGGGCGGTCGCCCCGACGCCCAGGCGGCGCATGAGCGGCTGGGCGCAGTGGTGACCGGCGCGCACGCAGATCGCGTCGCGGTCGCAGATCTCGGCGATGTCGTGGGGATGGATGCCCTCCATCGCGAAGGACACCACGCCGCCGCGACGGTCTGGGTCGAGCGGCCCGAAGAGAGCGAGATCGGGTACGGATGCCAGGCGCTCCAGCGCGTAGGCGGTGAGGTCGCGCTCATGGTCGCGCACCGCGCCGAACCCGAGCGCGCTCAGGTAGTCGATCGCCGCGCCCAGCCCCACGACGTCGGCGATGGCTGAGGTGCCGGCCTCGAACTTCCAGGGCAGGTCGTTCCACGTCGAGCGCTCGCGCTGCACCGAGGAGATCATGTGCCCGCCGGCGATGAAGGGGCGCATCCCCTCGAGCACCGGGCGGCGCCCGTGCAGCACGCCCACGCCGGTCGGCCCCAGGGCCTTATGGCCTGTCCACACGTAGAAGTCGGCATCGATCTCGCCCACGTCCACCGGCATCTGGGCCGCGGCCTGCGAGCCGTCGACGAGGCAGGCGGCCCCGGCGGCGCGGGCGCGGGCCGCGATCTCTCGCACCGGGTTGATGGTGCCGAGCACGTTCGAGACGTGCACCACGCCCACCAGCTTCACCCGTCCCTCGGCGAGCACGGCGTCGAGCTCATCGAGCGAGAGCTCACCATCGTCGGAGACCGACAGCCAGCGAAGCCGCGCGCCGGTCTCCTCGCACAGGAGCTGCCAGGGGACGATGTTCGAGTGGTGCTCCATGTCGGTGAGGAGCACCTCGTCCCCGGGACCGACGTTCTCGCGACCCCAGGCGTAGGCCACGAGATTGATGGCCTCGGTCGCGTTGTGGGTGAAGATCGTGGTGGCCGGCTCGCCCCCGTATGCGGCGGCTATTCGCTCGCGCGCCCCCTCGAAGCGCTCGGTGGACTCCTGGGCGAGCGCGTAGACCCCGCGGTGCACGCTCGCGTTCGAGTGACGTAGGAAGTCGTTCATCTCCTCGATCACCGCCACCGGCTTCTGGGCGGTGGCCGCCGAGTCGAGGTAGGTCAGGGGTCGGCCGTCCTGCACGCGGGCGAGCGTCGGGAAGTCCCCGCGCAATCCACGAAGAGGAGAGCGCGGCGTATCGAGGCCGTCGACCGCTCCGGGCGGGGTGTCCTCGACGTGCTCGGGCTGCGCCGGGGCGTCGGGCGTCACCCCGGTGGCGAAGGCCCCGCTCGCGCTCACGAGCGCTCCGCGATGTACTCGGCCACCTCGTCCTCGGCCTTCGAGAGCTTCTCCGCGATCCGCCCGCGCACGAGCGCCTCGAGGGCGGGGTCGTCGAGCTTCGACACCACCGGTTCGAAGTAGCCCTCCACGAGGATCCGGACCGCGTCCATGCGCGAGATGCCTCGGGTCATCATGTAGAAGACGGACTCCTCGTCCACCTCGCCGACGGTGCCTCCGTGTGAGGCCGAGACGTTGTCGGTCTCCACGATCAGCGACGGGATCGAGTCGGCCTTCGCCTTGGGCGATAGCAGCATGGAGTGGGTCTGGAGGTAGGTGTGGGTGTCCTGGGCGCCCTTCACGATCTTGATCAGCCCCTCGTAGGAGGCCCGCGAGGAGCCGGTGAGTGCGCCCTTCCACACGGTGTCCCCGGTCGTGGGGCCCTGCTCGTGGAGGTCGGTGGTGAAGAGGTCGAGGTGCTCGTCGCCCTCCGTGAAGTAGAGGCCGTTGTGGCGCATGTCCGACCCCTGCCCGGCGGTGATGATGTCGAGCTCCTGGCGGGTGAGGTGGCCGCCCAGATGGATCGGCACCCAGGAGCAGTGGGCGTCGCGGGCGATCTCCACGCGCTTGGTCGAGATGTCGTGCACCTCGCCCGCACCCCAGTCCTGGAGATGGGCAAGTCGTACCTGCGCGCCCTCCTCGAGGTAGAGCTCGAACGCACCGGAGTGCAGCGCCTGGCCGTCGAGGTCCGGGGCCAGGTCGTACTCGCGCACTGTGCACTCGGCGTGGTGTCCCACCACCCCGAGCGTGTGTGCGTACTGCGCCGTGCCGGGCTCGTCGATCAGGTAGACCACCTGGAGCGGCTTCTCGAGCCGCACCTCCGGCGGCACGTGCAGGAAGGCACCGCCGGTCCAGAACGCCGCGGTGGCCGCGGGGAACTTGCCCTCCTCCGCCGAGAGGCGGCGCATGTACCAGCGCTCGACCAGCTCGCCGTGCTCCTCCCACGCGCGCTCGAGCGGGGTGAAGAGCACGCCCTGGGCGGCGGCCTCCGGGTCGATCCATGCGAACACCGTGCTCGCACCGCTCTGCACGATCAGACCGCTCAGCGCGTCGAGTGGGCCGACCGACTCACGCACGAGATCCGATAGCTCGTCGTAGGAGCCGAGCGGCTCGTGACGCCTGGGCTCGAGCTCGTCGAGCCGCAGGTGCCTGAGGGTGGTGGTCCAGAACCCGGAGCGCCGCCACGTGGGCACGGGCTCGCGCTCGAAGACCTCGAGGGCGGCGGCGCGGGACTCCTCGAGAGCGCTAGGCGGCACTGGCGGCCACCTCCTCGCGAACCCAGTCGTAGCCCTTCTCCTCGAGATCGTCGGCGAGCTCGGGGCCGCCCTCGCGCACGATTCGCCCGTCCAGCATCACGTGGACGAACTCCGGACGGACGTAGCGGAGGATCCGCGTGTAGTGCGTGATCACGAGGAACCCGCGCTCCTCGCCCCGCAGGGCGTTGACCCCGTCGGAGACCACCCGCAGTGCGTCGACGTCGAGCCCCGAGTCGGTCTCGTCGAGGACGGCGAAGCGCGGCGCGAGCATCGCGAGCTGGAGGATCTCGGCGCGCTTCTTCTCCCCACCGGAGAAGCCCTCGTTCAGGTAGCGCCGGGTGAAGTCCGGGTCGATCCGCAGCAGCTCCATGTTGCGCCGCATGAGCTGACCGAACTCCTTGACCTTGATGGCCTCCTCGCGCCCGGCATTCACCGCCGTGCGCAGGAAGTTAGCCACCGAGACGCCCGGGATCGTGGCCGGGTACTGGAAGGCCATGAACAGGCCGGCGCGGGCGCGCTCGTCGGGGTCGGCCTCGGTCAGGTCCTCGCCGTCGAGGACGATCTTCCCCTCGGTCACCTCGTAGTTGGGGTTGCCCATGATCGTGTTGGCCAGCGTGGACTTCCCCGAGCCGTTCGGGCCCATCAGCGCGTGGGTCTCGCCCTGGGCGACGTTGAGGTCGAGGCCGCGGAGGATCTCGCGGTCCTCGACGCGGACGTGGAGGTTCTGGATCTCGAGGCTCATGCGGGGACTCTCTTCTGGTTCGGGTCTCGGGGGTGAGGGGATCGCGCGGCGTGCGCGGTGGGGAGGGGCAGAGCAGGGGAGACGGCGGCGGGCGGCGCGGCCGGCGCCAGGTCGGACAGCTTGAGCTCGTTCAGCGTGCGTACGATCGAGCCCTGCACGCGGGCCCAGAGGATCTTCGTGGGGCACACGTGGTCGGTCTCGGCCTCCCGGGCGCACACCACGCGGCCGTCGGCCTCCTGGGTGATGCACTCGATGGGGACGATCTCGCCCTCGAGCGCGCGCACCACCTCGGCCATCGAGATGTCGGTGGCCGGGCGTGCCAGCGAGTACCCGCCCCGAGCGCCGCGGCGGCTCTCGACGAGACCGGCGCGCCGCAGCCGCTGGACCAGGTGCTCGAGGTAGGCCAGCGGCAGCGACTCGGCCTCGGCGATGGTGCCGAGCGAGACCGGCCATCCGCCGTCGTGGGTGGCCAGGTACGCCATCACGCGCACGCCGTACTCGGCTTTGGTGGAGAACATCATCGAAGCGTCAATACCTACCT
>JACCZP010000290.1 GCA_013695885.1 Thermoleophilaceae bacterium
CGCGCGGCTCCTTCGACCAGCTCCCGCCGCCCGACCCGACGACCTACCGCCTGTACGAGGTGCTCCAGGTCTACGGGCCGACCCTCAAGGAGCTGATCCACGAGGAGTTCGGCGACGGGATCATGAGCGCCATCAACTTCAACCTGGCGGTCGAGCGCGGCGAGGACGAGTCCGGGGCCGAGCGGGTGATCATCACCCTGAACGGGAAGTGGCTGCCCTACGAGTGGGGCTCGTAGGACATCCGTCTCACGTTCGCTCCAGGAAGATCGTCAATCCCACGCCGGCGAGCAGCGCCCCGCCCCAGAAGATCACCCCACCGCCCCGGACGCCGAGCGTGAAGCCCGCGATGAGGACGCCCATCACCAGGAGGGGTGCACCGAGCTCCCAGCGCATGCTCACCCGCCCCTTCGTGCCTCCGAGCGTCGGCCTCCGACGGCGTGGCCGGCGGCGCTTCACCGCTCGGCGATCACGGTTCGACGCCATCAGTGCTCACGGCTCGGGCCGATCGGCCCGGCGCCGCAGCGACCACATCTGTGGCGCCCGCTCGGCCTCGACGGCCACCGGCCAGCCCACGGCAGGCGGGCCGAGCTGGAGCCGCATGGACCTCGCGATGCGTCGCGAGAGCTCCGGATCGGCGCCCGCCCGGCCCGCCAGCTCGAGTGCACGCGGCTCGACGTCGGCGTCCGGAAGCGCCTGCCACGCCATGCCGAGCTCGGCGGCCTGAGCCCCGGAGAGCTCCTCTCCGAACAGCCCGACGGCGGCGGCGGTCTCCCGCCCGCCGGCCCGCACGGCCAGCGTGAAGTGCCCGCCGCCCGGATGGATCCCGAGGCGCGAGAAGCCGGACACGATGCGCGCGTCCTCGGCCATGATCCGCAGGTCGGTGGCAAGCGCCAGGTTCACCCCCGCCCCCACGGCCGCGCCGCGCACCGCGGCGATCGTCGGCGGCACCAGCTCGCCCACCCGCACGAACGCGCGGTAGATCCAGTCGAGCCGGCGGTAGGCCTCGTCCTCGGCGGGGTCGGCGCCGGTCCCGAACAACGTCTCGCGGTCGGCGCCCGCGCAGAAGAAGCCCTCCGCGCCTGACACCACCACCGCCCCGACGCCGGCATCGGCGTCGATCGCCTCACACGCCGCGACCAGCTCACGCGCCATCTCGACGGTGAGCGCGTTCCGCCGCGACGGTGCGTCGAGCACGAGCGAGACCACTCCCCCGCTCGTCTCCATCCGCACCTCGGCCATGCTCGATCCGCTCCCGTTCTCGCCGGCCGTCGAAGGAGCGCGGCCCGGCGGCTAGGCCGACGCCTTCTCCTTGTCGCCGCCGACCTTCACGCGCTCGCCCAGCTCGTCTTCGTCGAGACGCTGACGGAGCACCTTCTTGTCGAACTTGCCGGTGGCGGTCTTCGGCACCTCGTCGATGAAGGCGTACTCGTCGGGCACCCACCACTTGACCACGCGCTCGGAGAGATGGTCGCGCAGGTCCTCGGCCGACGCCGAGGCGCCCTCCTCGAGCACGACGCAGGCCAGCGGGCGCTCGGACCAGCGCTCGTCGGGCTTCGCGATCACCGCGACCTCGAGCACATCGGAGTGGGTGATCAGCTCGCCCTCGAGGTCCAGCGAGGAGATCCACTCCCCGCCCGACTTGATGACGTCCTTGGTCCGGTCGGTGATGCGGATGAACCCCTGCGGGTCGATCGCGGCGATGTCCCCGGTGCGAAGCCAACCCTCGTGGAACTTCTCGTCGCCGGAGGGATCCTCGTAGTAGCGGGAGGCCACGTAGGGCCCCCGCACCTCGAGCTCACCGGTGGTCTCACCGTCCCAGGGAGCCTCGCCATCCTCCTCGGTCATGATCCGCGCCTCGATCATCGGGGCGATGCGCCCGGCTGTGGCCCGGTAGCGCCAGTGCTCGTCGCCCTCGGTGCCCTCCGGAGGACGAGCGAGCGAGGCGATCGGGCTGGTCTCGGTCATGCCCCAGGCCTGGGTCATCCGGATCCCGTGGCGCTCCTCGAGGCTCTGCATGAGGTGCACGGGCACGGCCGCTCCGCCGCACACCACGTCCCTGAGGCTCGAGAGGTCGGCCTCGTTCTCGTCGATGTAGCGCAGGATGTCGAGCCATACGGTCGGCACGGCCCCGGAGACCGTCACGCGCTCGGACTCGATCAGCTTGGCCAGCGGCTCGGCCTGGAGGAACCGCCCGGGCATGATCAGGTCCGCGCCGGAGATGGTCGCCGCGTAGGGCAGCCCCCACGCGTTGACGTGGAACATCGGGACGATCGGCAGCACGCGGTCGACGGTCCTCAGGCCGAATACGTCGGCGGATATGCCCACCAGCGAGTGGAGCACCTGGGACTTGTGGGAGTAGAGGACGCCCTTGGGGTTGCCGGTGGTCCCGCTCGTGTAGGCGAGGCCGGCGGCGGTGTGGTCGTCGAGGTCGGGGTAGTCGTAGCCCGGCTCCTGCTCGGCGAGGAGGTCCTCGTAGCGGACGGCGTTGGGGAGCGACCCGGTGTCGCCGTCCCCGATGACCACGAAGTGCTCGATGGTCTCGAAGCTGTCGAGCACCTCCTCGACCTTCGACACGAGGTTGTCGTCGACGAAGAGCACCTTGTCCTGCGCGTGGTTGGCGATGTAGGTGATCTGCTCCGCGAACAGGCGAATGTTGATCGTGTGAAGCACCGCGCCCATGCACGGCACGGCCATGTAGAGCTCGAGGTGCTCCTGGTGGTTCCAGCAGAAGGTGGCCACCCGGTCGCCCTGCTCGACGCCGAGGCCCTCGAGGGCACGGCACAGCCGATCGGAGCGGTCGCCGACCTCCGCGTAGGTGGCGCGCTTCACGCCGTCGTCGGTGAGCGTGACCACCTCCGAGTCCCCGTACATCCCGCGCATGCGGTCGAGGTTGTGCTTCAGCGTCAGCGGCGTGTCGTGCTGGACCAGTCCCTCCATCATCTGCTCGCTCCTCCTCGATCCCTCGGTGCCCCGGCGTGTGAGCCGGACCATACCCTCCAAGTAACACTGATAACTTCCTTACGCATGCGAATAACGTCCAAGGGGCAGGTGACGATCCCGCAGGAGCTTCGCGAGCGGTACGGGCTCGGGGCCGGAACCGAGGTCGAAGTGGTGGCCAGCGAGGAGGGAGCCCTGATCAGGGCGCTACCGCCTCGTGATCGCGGAGCGGCGCTCGTCGCGCAGCTGCGAGACCGCGCGGATGGCGGGATCGGCGCGGACGCCGTCCTGCGACTGACGCGCGGCGAGGCGTGACGACGCTCGTCGACTCGAGCGTGCTGCTGGATGTGCTGGCCGCCTCCCCGTGGCGCGAGTGGTCGGAGCAACAGCTCTCCGAGGCCGCCGAGCAAGGTGACCTCGCCATCAACCAGATCGTGTACGCGGAGGTCGCGGTCGGATTCACAAGCCGGCAGCGACTCGAGCGCACGCTTCAGGGCGCCGGCTTCGTACGGGCCGGTCTTCCATGGGCGGCCGGCTGGCTCGTGGCGCGCGCCTTCCGCGAGTACAGGGACCAGGGCGGCTCACGGGCGACCCCGTTGCCGGACTTCTTCATCGGCGCGCACGCCGCAGCAGCCGGCCTGGCGCTGTTGACCCGGGACCCGCGCCGGGTGCGCACCTACTTCCCCGAGGTAGCCCTCATAGCCCCGGATTGACGGCCGCGGCGCGCTCCTGCCCGACGGTCATCCGCCGCTTCCCCAACTCGTCCTCCTCGAGCCGCTTCCGCAGCACCTTCTTGTCGTACTTGCCGGTCGCGGTCTTCGGGACCTCGTCGATGAACCTTACCCTTGGGCGATGAGCCTCAGGGGACGCGCCTTCGCAGCCGGCTACGAGCACTTCCTCGCGCCGAGCGAGCGCGCCGGCCTGTCCGAGCGCCGGCGCGAGGTGCTCGCGGAGGCCCGTGGCCGGGTGCTCGAGGTGGGGCCCGGCCCGGGCATGAACCTCCCCCACTACCCGCGTGAGGGGATCGAGGAGCTGGTGCTGGCCGAGCCCGAGGAGCCGATGGCTCGCCGGCTCGAGCAGAAGATGGGCGAGGGCGGGCTGACCGGCGAGGTCGTGCGGGCCGGGGCGCAGGCCCTCCCGTTCCCCGACGCGTCCTTCGACACGGTGGTGTCGACGTTCGTGCTCTGCACCGTGCCGGACCCGGACGCGGCGCTGGTCGAGATGGCTCGCGTGCTGAAGCCCGGGGGCGCCCTCCTCTTCCTCGAGCACGTCCGCGCCGAGGACCCCCGGCTCGCCCGCTGGCAGGATCGGCTCGAGGCGCCCTGGCGGTTCCTCGCGCACGGCTGTCACTGCAACCGCCGGACAGCCGAGACGCTCGAGCGCTCCCCCTTCGCGGTCGAGCGGATCGAGCCGGGGCGCATGCCGAAGGCCGCACCGCTCGTGCGTCCGATGATCGGCGGACGCGCGCGGGCCTGAGACGCCGTAAACCACCGGCCGCCTTCCGGGTCAGAGGTGGGCGGTCAACGCCACGGCCAGCAGGTCCTCC
>JACCZP010000315.1 GCA_013695885.1 Thermoleophilaceae bacterium
GGCACTCGTCGCTCGCCCGCCTCGTCTCGCTGCCCTTCGACCAGATCAAGATCGACAAGTCCTTCCTGCTCGGCGACGAGAAGAGCGTGCTGCGCATCGTGAAGGCGATCACCGACCTCTGCCATGCTCTCGGCCGCGTGGTGGTGGTCGAGGGCGTCGAGACCCAGGCGAGCTGGGACCGCCTCGCCGCGCTCGGCTGCGACCTGGCCCAGGGATACTGCGTGAGCCCGCCGCGTCACCCGGACGAGATCGAGGGGTTGCTGGCGGAGCTCAGCATCCCGCGGCCACCCGCGCCAGGTTCCGCAGCATCGCGAGGCATTGTGAAGCCGGCGGGTCCGCGGCCGGCGCTCCGAAGCGGTTAGGGTTCGACTGCGGGCGCCGCGGCGCCCTGAGGGACCGGATAACACGGCGAAAGGCAGCGCATGACGGAGGAGAGCAGCTCGGCGGGCACCGAGGTCGCACGGGGCGGTGGGGCTGGGGGCAGTCCGTCGCTCCAGTCCGGTCGGGGCATCACCACGATCGCCGACGCGGTGGTCAGCAAGGTCGCGGGCATCGCCGCGCGCGAGGTGCCGGGTGTCTACAACATGGGCGGCGGCGCCGCGCGGGCCGTCGGCGGCTTCACTTCGCGGATCGGATTCAGCGACGACCGCACGCAGGGCGTCGGCGTCGAGGTCGGCGAGCGCGAGGCGGCGGTGGACCTGACGCTCGTCATCGAGTACGGCGAGTCCATCCCACAGGTCTCGAGCGCGGTCCGCGACAACGTGGCCAAGCGCATCGAGGGGATCACAGGCCTGTCCGTCACCGAGGTGAACATCACCGTGAACGACCTCTACTTCCCCGGCGACGAGGCGGTGGAGGAGGAGCCGCCGCCCCCGCCGCGCGTCAGCTAGGCCGGCTCACCCTCGAGCCGTGAGAGAGACCCCTCCGCAGACGCCGGCGGAGGCGCCACCCTCCGACCGCGTCGTGCTCGCGCGGATCGCGATCGGCAGCGCCCTCAAGGTCGACGGCGTGGCCGAGCCGCACCTGCCGCCGGTGGGGAGGCGCTCGACCCGCAGTGGAGGGGTGCGCGTCGACGGCGTCACAGTGACCGCCAGCCCCGGCGGGGGCTACGACGTGGCACTGCACCTCGTCGCCCGCGTCGTTCCTCTGCAGGCGCTCGGCGAGCGCGTTCGCAGCCGTGTCGAGGGCGCGGCGCGGCGGGCTGGCCTGGCCGAGCGCCTGGGTCCCGTCAGCGTGCGCTTCGAGGATCTGGTCGAGCCGGCCGCCTCTCGGCCCGCACCTCCCCCACCGCCCGTCGCTTCACCTCCCGCTCCCTTTCCCGGACCGGCCTCCCCGTGATCCTCCTACGTGCGCTGTCCCACCTCGTGGCCTTTGTGCTGCTGACCGCCCTGGCGCTCGCCGGGCTTGCCGCGGCCCTGTTCTCGATCGGCAGCGGGTCGGAGGGCCTCTCGCTGCCGAGCCTCGCCAACCTGCTGGCGCTCCCGGCGCTCGAGGAGGCCGTCGGCACGTTCCTGGGTGGCCTCGAGGGAGGCTCCCTTGGCAACGAGACCGCGCTCTTCGGAGCGCTGGCGGTGCTCGTGTCGCTCCTGCTCCTGCTGGGCGCGCTGCGGAATCCCGCCGAGCGGACGATGCTGCTGGCCGACCGTCGCGCCGGACGGATCGCCGCTCGCCGGCGTCCGCTCGGGCAGGCTGTGGCCGCGCTCGCGAGCCGGGCCCGCGGGGTGGCGGCCACCAAGGTCCGGGTGAAGCCAAGGCGCCGCGGCCTCGGGGGCCGGATCGAGGTGGCGGCCATGCACTCACGCCGGTCGGACCCGAAGGAGGTGGACGCCGGCGTGACGGAGTCGCTCAAGTCCCTGGCCGGCGAGTCCCGGTCGGTCAAGGTGCGCACGCGGCCCTATACCGGCGGCGCCGGGGCGCGTGCCGAGTAGCGGATGCTGCGCCAGCGGATACGCACGCGGTCCTCACCGGTCTCCTTCGTGGGGCGCTTGGTGCTTGTGGCCTTCCTGCTGGCCGTCCTCTGGTACGGCCTCATGGCCGTGCTGCTCGCGCTCGGCGTCCCCCGTGGGACGATCGATCTGATCAGCGGGTACCGGACTGCCTTCGACTACCTCGCGGGCCTCACCGCCGACGACCTCTCGCCGAGGGTGCGACTGATAGTCGGGCTCTCCGCCCTGCTTGCGTTCTTCGTGTTCGGCTACCTCGCCTACAAGGAGATCCCGCGTCCGTACGTGGCCCGCCGCACGCTTGACCTGCCCGTCGCCGACGAGCGTGGGGCCACCGAGGTCTCGCCGCGGGCCATCGAGCGCGTGGCCGAGAGCGCGGCCTTCGGCAACGTGGCCGTCACCGCCGCGGCCGGCCGCTGGGAGGGCAAGGACCTGAACGTCGACGTGCACCTCGAGCGCGCGGATGCCCTGCCCGACACCCTGCGAGACGTCCAGCACCGGGTCTGCGAGGCCCTCGGCGCTCACGAGCTGCCGCTCGTCCCGGTCGCCGTGACCCTCACCGGCTTTCAAGACCAACAACGGAGGGAGATCTCCTAGATGATCACCGCGAAGCAGTTCGCCGCCGTGCTCGGATTCGCGTTCGTGGCGGTGTGGATCGACGCCAGCTTCGGTGGCGCGCTGGCCTGCCTGGCGGGCGCGCTCGTGTTCTACGCCGCCGCGTCGTTCTACCAGGGCGACCTCGAGAGGGAGGTCGGTGAGATCCAGTCGCGCCTGCGCCCTGCACAGGGCGCGTCCGAACCGGGCCCCGCTTACGCCACCCGACCGGCTGCGCCACCGCCGCCGAGAGCGGCCGCCGCGCCACCGCCG
>JACCZP010000339.1 GCA_013695885.1 Thermoleophilaceae bacterium
TGATCATGCTCGACCGCGAGCACCTCGGCATCCTCGACGTGAGCACTCGGCGCAACGCCTTCGGCCGCCAGCTCCAGTCCTTCGAGGTCGACCTGGCCGCGGACGCCCAGGCGCCGGACGTCCCCGAAGCCGACGGCCCGGTCCGCGCGGTGTTCATCCGTGCTCCGTGGGTCGAGGAGCCCGGTGACGACGTCGAGGTGCTGGCCGAGGTGGACGGCCACCCGGTGGCGGTGCGCGAGGGTGACGTGCTCGCCGTGGCCTTCCACCCCGAGATCACCGGAGAGCGGCGCTTTCACCGCTGGCTCCTCGAGCGGATCGCCGAGCGGCGCGCCTCGAAGGAGGGCACCCGGTGAGGGACCAGCGGGCGGAGGCCCTCGCCGCGATCCTCGTCCGGTACTCCACGCGTGTGGAGGCGGGCGACGTATGCGTCATCCAGTCCTCGACCGCGGCCGAGCCGCTCGTGCAGGCGGTCTACGAGGGGGTGCTGCGGGCCGGCGGCCTCCCCGTGCTCTCGCTCACCACGGAGGGCGCGGCGGCCGCGCTCTACGAGCTGGCCTCCGACGACCAGCTCGACTGGGTGGCCCCGCCGGCCATGTGGGCCGCCGAGGAGGCCGACGTGCGCATCGCGATCATGGCCGACCAGAACCCCCGCGAGCTCTCCGAGGTCGACCCGCGGCGCCAGCAGCGCACCTCGCGGGCGCGCAAGCCGCTCATGGAGACCGTCATGCGCCGCGCCGCCGCCGGCGAGCACCGGTGGTCGCTCACCCTGTTTCCGACCCACGCCTACGCCGGCGAGGCCGGGATGTCGCTGGCCGCCTACGAGGACTTCTACTACGCCGCCTGCCTGGCCACCGACCACGACCCGGTCACCGCCTGGCAGCGCCAGTCCGACCAGGTCCGCCGCCTGGCCGAGTGGATCCAGGGTCGCGAGGAGGTGCACATCACCGGGCCGGGCACCGACATCACCCTCGACGTCTCCGGACGCACGTGGATCCCCTGCGTCGGGGAGCACAACATGCCCGACGGCGAGTTCTTCACCGGCCCGGTCGAGGACTCCGCCCGCGGCGAGGTCTCGTTCTCGTTCCCGGCCTCCTACGGCGGGCGTGAGGTGGCCGGCGTCCGCCTTCGCTTCGAGGACGGGCGGGTGGTGGACGCCTCGGCCGACCGCGGGGAGGCGTTCCTCATCGAGACGCTCGACACCGACGACGGCGCCCGCCGCCTCGGTGAGCTCGGCATCGGGACGAACTACGGGATCGCCACGGGCACCAAGGAGATCCTGCTCGACGAGAAGATCGGGGGCACCGTCCACCTCGCGATCGGCATGTCCTATCCCGAGACCGGTGGCGTGAACGAGTCCGCGGTCCACTGGGACATGGTCTGCGATCTGCGCCAGGGCGGCTCGGTCGTCGTGGACGGCGAGGAGCTCCAGCGCGACGGCCAATTCGTGGTCTGAGCAGGCCGGGGTCGCCGTTCCTCCCGCGCTCGGCGCGGGCGAGACCCTCGGCGCTCGTGCTCTGGGCGCTCAGCGCCCTGTTCCTCGCGCGCGTCCTCGGCCAGGTGCTCGTGGTGCTCGCCGGCGTCGAATCGCTGCCGACCGCCGGCGAGTGGTACTCCGGCCTGCTGCCCTACCCGCTCCTCCTTCCCGTTCAGGTGGTGATCCTCGGCCTCATGGCCCGGATCAACCTCCAGGCGGGGCGGGGGAGGGGATACCTGAGCGCGCGGCGCCCCCGGCTCGGCCGGGCGCTCCTCGCCTTCGCCGCGGTGTACGCGCTGGTGATGGTCGTCCGCTACGTGGTGTCCGGCCGGCTCCACCCCGAGCGGCGCCTGCTGCCGCCCGGGGTCATCCCGATCGTCTTCCACTGGGTGCTGGCCGCCTACCTCGCGGTGCTTGGGCGGCTCGCGCTGCGTGGTGGCGCGTTCACGTCGTCGCGGTAGCCCGGCGGTGCCGTCGAAGACCAGCTCCCCTGGGGGCCTCGACGCCGAGGGCCGTCGCTTCCTCGACGGCCGGGTCTGCGCCGGGGCGATCGAGCGCGTGCGCGGCACTCCCGCCCGGGCGCCGATCCGGGTCTACGTGGGCCTCCACAGCGCCCCCACGATCGCCGAGCGCGTGCGCGCCGCGCTCTCGGAGCTCGGTCGCCTCGGTGCCTTCGAGCGGCGCCGGATCGTGGTGGGCTCGCCCACCGGCCTCGGGTGGCTGAACCCGACGGCGGTCGATGCCGAGGAGATCATGAGCGCGGGGGATGTGGCCACCGTGGTCGTTCAGTACGCCGAGGAGCGCTCCTGGCGCTCGCGGCGGCGCGTGCCGGTGGGCCGCGACACCCACCGTGCGCTGCTCGAGGCCCTCGGCGAGCGGACCGGCGGGGACGACCGACCCGAGCTCGCGGTCTTCGCCGAGAGTCTCGGCGCCTGGGCCGCCCTCTCGGCGCTCGGCGGTCCGGACGACCTCGACCGCCTCGGAGTCGCCCGCGGGCTCTGGGTGGGCGTCCCCTTCGACGCCCGCGACCACCAGCGGCGGGTGGTCCCGACCGTCCCGGCGCAGCCCGATCCCCGGTTCGGCGTCTTCGCGTCCGCCGCCGAGCTCGACGCCGAGCCGCCCGGACGCCGGCGCGCGCTCCGCTTCACGTTCCTCACCCGCCGCGACGACCCGGTGGCCACCTTCGAGGGCGCGCGGGTGCTCTACGCACCGCCGCGGAATCGCCGAGCGGGAGAGCCCTGGTTGCCCCTGGTCTCCGCCCTCCGTAGCCTGCGCGACATCGTGCGGGCCACCGACTTCGCGCCCGGCCACCTGGGCGCCACCGGCCACGACTACCGCGGCGAGCTGGCCGCGGCGGTGCGCACCGCGTTCGGGCACGAAGACGTGGGCGCCGAGGAGCTCGGACGCATCGAGTCCGAGCTTCTCGAGCGTGAGCGCCGCCGCGCCGCCCACCACCCCCGTGGATCCGCCGCATGAGCCCGATCGTCAACGACGTCCACTCCGCTCTCAACGCGACCGAGGTGCGTCGCGTCGTGCCCGTCGACTCGCTCGCAGCGATCCAGCAGGCCGTCGCCGCGGGCCGGCGTGAGGGGGCGCAGATCGCGATCGCCGGCGGCTTCCACGCGATGGGCGGGCAGCAGTTCCGCTCGGGCGGCATCCTCCTCGACACCCGGCCGCTCGACGGCGTGCTCGGCCTCGACCGCGAGCGCGGGGTGGTCGAGGTCGAGGCCGGTGTGCAGTGGCCGGGCCTCATGCGCTTCCTCGAGGGAGAGCAGACCGAGGATCCCTCGCCCTGGGCGATCGTGCAGAAGCAGAGCGGCGCCGACCGCCTCTCGATCGCCGGCTCCATCTCCGCCAACGCCCACGGCCGCGGCCTCGACCTGCGGCCGATGGTCGCGGACGTCGAGTCGCTGGTGCTCGTGGGTCCCGACGGCGAGGCCCGCCGCTGCTCCCGGACCGAGAACGCGGAGCTCTTCGCCCTGGCGATCGGAGGCTACGGCCTGTTCGGCGTGATCGCCTCGGTCGCCCTGCGCCTCCGGCCTCGCCAGAAGCTCGAGCGCGTCGTGGTTGTGCTCTCGGTCGACGAGCTGATGGATGGGTTTGAGTCCCGCATACACGACGGCTACGTCTACGGCGACTTTCAGTTCTCCACCGACGAGCACTCGGAGAACTTCCTCGACCGCGGCGTCTTCTCGTGCTACCGACCGGTCGATCCGGACACCCCCGTGCTCCCCGGCCAGACGGCCCTGACCCCCGAGGACTGGCAGAGGCTCCTCTTCCTCGCGCACGCCGACAAGACGGCGGCCTACGAGGCCTACGTCGGCCATTACCTCGCGACGTCCGGACAGGTCTACTACTCGGACACCCACCAGATGGCCGAGTACGCCGATGGCTACCACGTCGAGCTCGACCACCTCATGGGCGCTACCCACCGCGCGAGCGAGATGATCACCGAGATCTACGTGCCCCGGGGACGCCTCACCGACTTCATGGCCGAGGCGGCGGCCGACTTCCGCGAGCACGGGGTCGACCTGATCTACGGGACCGTCCGCCTCATCCGGCGCGACACGGAGAGCTTCCTCGCTTGGGCTCGTGAGGACTACGCGTGCGTGATCTTCAACCTCCACACCGTCCACATCGAAGAGGGGGAGCTTCACTCGGCCGAAGCGTTTCGCCGCCTCATCGACATGGCGATCGAGCGAGGCGGCTCCTACTACCTGACCTACCACCG
>JACCZP010000219.1 GCA_013695885.1 Thermoleophilaceae bacterium
GCGGCTCAGGTTCACGCCGCCGCGAGCAGCTCCTCTGCGTGCCGGCGCGCGCCAGGGTCCGAGCCCTCGGCGCCCAGCATGCGGCAGAGCTCGTCGATCTTCGCGGGGTCGTCGAGGTGCTCGACGCTCGCGCGCGTGAGGTCGCCGGCGGCGAGCTTGTCGACACGGAAGTGGTGGGCGGCCAGCGAGGCGATCTGGGGCAGGTGGGTGATGCAGAGGACCTGGTGCTCGGCGGCGAGAGCACGCAGGCGCTCGCCCACCGCCCTGGCCGTCTGGCCACCGACCCCCGAGTCCACCTCGTCGAAGACCAGCGTGGGCGGACCTCCGGCGCTCGCCACGCTCGTGAGCGCGAGCATGATCCGCGACAGCTCGCCCCCCGAGGCGATCTCGCGCACCGGGGCCGCCTCGACCCCGCGATTGGCCGCCACCAGGAACTCGACGCGCTCGGCGCCGAGGGGGCCGAGGGCCCCCTCGCGAGGCTCGAGGCCGACGGTGAACGAGGCGTCGCCCATGGCCAGCTCGGCGAGCTCCACCTCGACGCGCTCGCCCAGCCGCGGGGCGGCCTCGACGCGGGTGGCGCCGAGACCCTCGGCCCGCGTACGCTCCTCCCGCTCGGCTTCATCCAGAGTCCTCATCGCGTTCTCGAGCGCCTCGTCGAGCCCTTCGAGACGGTCGTGCTCGGCACGGCAGCGCTCGGCGTGGGCGATCACGGAGGCCACCGTGCCGCCGTGCTTCCGGCGCAGGCGCTCGTAGCGCTCGAGGCGCTCCTCCACGCGCTCGAGCCCGCCAGGCTCGGCCTCGAGGCCCTCGGCGTAGCGGCGCAGCTCGGCCCCGAGCTCGTCGGCCTCGATCCGGACGGCGGCGAGGCGGTCGGCCAGGGCGTCGAGCTCAGGGTCGGCGCCGGCCGCCGCTGTGGCCAGGCGCTCGCCCTCGGCCAGGAGCGCGGCCGCGCCCGGCTCGAGCCCCTCGGGCACGAGCGCCTCGGCCGCCACGCCCGCCGCGGCCCGCAGCGCATCGAGGTGGCGCAGGCGCTCGCGGGCGGCCAGGAGCTCCGCCTCGTCCTCCTCCGAGGGCTCGAGCTCCTCGATCTCCGCGATCTCGTACAGGAGAAGGTCGCGATCCCGGTCGCGGGCACCCTCGCGGTCGCGGAGCCCCTCGAGCGCTCGTCGAGCGGTCCGGGCGCGTGCGTGAGCGTCGGCGAAGGCCGTGCGAGCGGCCAGATGATCGCTGCCGCAGAACCCGTCGAGCGCCTCGAGCTGAGCCGAGCCGAGCGCGAGCCGGCGGTGCTCGTGCTGCCCGTAGAAGGAGAGGAGCCTGCGGCCCAGCTCGCGCAGGTCGGTCGCCGAGGCCGCCCGACCCTGCACGAACGCGCGGCTGCGCCCGCTCGCCCCCACCCGTCGTCCGAGCACGAGCTCCTCCTCTCCCTCGGGCAGGCGCTCGCGGAGCTCCTCGAGATCGGGGTGGTCGAGCAGGCCGGCGGGCAGGGCGAAGACCCCCTCCACCCAGGCCTCCTCGGCGCCGGAACGGACCGTGCCCGGCCGTGGGCGGCCCCCGAGGAGGAGGTCGAGCGCGCGGGCCAGCATGGTCTTTCCCGCACCGGTCTCGCCGGTGAGCACGTTGAGGCCGGGCCCGAGGCGCAGCTCGGCCCTCTCGATCAGGAGCAGGTTCTCGACACGCAGCTCGAGGAGCATCGCCACCGGGTGTATCAGCGCGCGGAGACGGAACCGCGAACGCGGCGGCCGCCGAACCGTGCTTTGTGCGTGTCCCGGGGCACAACGAGCGCGATCGTCACGTTGCCCGGACGCCCGGGGGCAGAAGCGCCTCGCGCCCCCGGAACTAGACCTCCACCGTCTCGCGGCTGGGGCGAGGTGGGCGGACCCGCGGCAGTGCGATCCACACGTCGGCGCCGCCTCCCTCGCCGCGCTCGGCGCGCACCGCCCCGCCGTGGGCGCGGGCGATGGCCTCGACTATGGCGAGCCCGAGGCCAGTCCCTCCCCGCGAGCGGGCGGGGTCCGCGCGGGTGAAGCGCTCGAAGGCCGAGGGAAGGAAGTCCGCGGAGAATCCCGGGCCGTCGTCGGAGACGTGGACACGCACGCGGTCCTCGCCGTCCTCGTCGGCCCATAGGCGGACCCTGCCGCGACCGTGCCGTAGCGCGTTGTCCATGAGGTTGCCCACCGCCTGCTCGAGCCGCAGCCGGTCGGCGGAGACCACCAGCCCGTCGACGTCGATCGTCAGGTCACGACCTCCCTCCTCGAACCGGGGCGCGAAGCGGTTGGAGAGGTGGGTGAGGACCGAAGCCAGCTCCACGGGCTCCGGGCGCACCGGCAGCCGCCCCTGGTCGGACCGGGCGATGACGAGCAGGTCCTCGGCGAGCCGCGCAAGGCGGTCGGTCTCCTCCCGGGCCGAGCGCAGCGCGTCCACCAGCTCCTCCGGGGAGCGGCTGCGCCGCAGCGCCAGGTCGACCTCCGCCTTCAGGACGGCGAGCGGAGTGCGGAGCTCGTGGCTTGCGTCGGCCACGAACCGGCGCTCGCGCTCGAACGCCTCCTCCTGGCGGGCGAGCATCTCGTTGAGGGTCTCGCCCAGGCGGCGGACCTCGTCGCGGGGCCGAGGCACCGGAAGCCGCTTGCCGGGCTCGCTCGGGGAGATCGCCGCCGCCCTCCGGCGCATGGCCTCGACGGGACGCAGGGCCGCGGTGGCCAGGCCGTATCCGGCCGCGGAGGCGAGGAGCACCGCCACCGGCCCGCCGAGCAGAAGGAGGGCGGCCAGGCTGCTGAGGCCCTCGTCGTGCTCGAGGAGGGACACCGCCACGACGGCCACGAGCGGTCGGTCACCGGCCGCGACGCGCTTCGCGCGGACTCTCAGGCGCTCGCTGAGGCCGGCGTCCTCCGGACGGTCGAACGTGACCTCCTCCCCGGCGGAGACCCGCGCCAGCCGGCGGGGATCCAGTAGCTGGACCTTCCGGGCCAGTGGGCTGGCGTCCACCAGTCCGCCCGAGGGGGTGAGGAACTGGTCGTACTTCTCGCCCCGCTCGACGAGCTCGTTCTCCCCGGGCTTGCCCAGCTCGTCGGCCTCCTCCCTCGCCACGACCGCGAGCTGGGCCGTGCTGGCCCCCAGCTCGGCGGCGATCGCCTGGTCGAGCTCCGCGGCCAGGCGCAGGTAGACGAAGGTGCCGAGGCCCCCGACCACCAGCGCCATGATCGCGGCGAAGGCCAGCGTGAGGCGCAGGCGGAGCGGCACGGTACGGCGACCCTACTCCCGGCGGAGCCGGTAGCCGACGCCACGCACGGTCTCGATCGACTCCGTCCCGAACGGGCGGTCGAGCTTCTCACGGAGATACCGGACGTAGACGTCCACGATGTTCGACCGGCGCTCGTACTCGTAGTCCCACACGTGATCGAGCAGCCGCTCGCGGGTCAGCGCGTGGCCCGGCCGGCGCATGAAGGTCTCGAGCAGCGCGAACTCCTTGGCCGACAGGTGAATCTCCGCGTCGCCCCGCCAGACGTGGCGCATGGCCGGGTCGAGTCGGAGGTCTCCGACCCTGAGCTCGTTGGGCCGCTCCACCGGACCGCGACGCACGAGCGCGCGGAGCCGCGCGAGCAGCTCGGCGAATGCGAACGGCTTGGTCAGGTAGTCGTCGGCTCCCCGGTCGAGGCCCTCGACGCGGTCCTCGATCGCGTCGCGGGCGGTGAGCATGAGGATCGGGACCCAGAGGCCGCGCTCGCGCAGGCGCCGGCACGTCTCGAGGCCGTCGATGCCCGGCAGCATGACGTCCAGCACCAGTGCGTCGTACTCGCTCTCCTCGACCATCCACAGGGCGTCCTCGCCCTTGATGGCGACGTCGGCGGCGAGGCCCTCCTCGCGCAGCCCGCGACGGATGAGGCTCGCCATCTTGACCTGATCCTCGACCACGAGAACGCGCACCGCCGGTTCACCCTTCCACAGTCGAATGAGACTCGCGTGAGAGCGGGGAGCAGGCGTCTTGCTCTCATCGCTGTCTCACCGGTAGGTGCTGGCGTTGCCGCCATGACCGACGAACGCCGTCCGACCTCCCCCGGCCGTAGGACGCTGGCCATCGTCTCTGCGCTCCTCGTCGCCGGCCTGCTCGCCACCCTGGCCGCGGTCGCGCTGGCCCGGGCCTCGGAGGGCGAGCCCGTGCGCTCTGCAAGGGGCTTCTCCGGCCCACCCTCGGGCTCCTCGGCGACCATCTGGGCGGTCGGCGACGCGGCCGCGCCGACCGAGGCGGCCGAGGAAGTCGCGCGGCTGGTCAACGCGAAGCCACTCGACCGCTTCCTCTACCTCGGCGACGTGTACGAGGACGGGACCCGGGATGAGTTCGACCGCCACTACGCCCCGCTCTACGGAGACATCAGAGACCGGACCCTTCCCACCCCGGGCAACCACGACGCGGAAAGCTTCGACGAGGGATACGCGCCCTTCTGGAGCCAGGTGAGCGACGGTCCGGTGCCCGCCCACTACGCCGAGCAGGTGGCCGGGTGGAAGATCGTCTCGGTCAACTCCGAGGATGGCGTCGATGCCGACGGCGCCCAGGTCCGCTGGCTGGAGGGGCAGATGGCGGGGCCGGGCAAGTGTCGCCTCGCGTTCTGGCACACGCCCCGCTACAGCGCGGGCAAGCACGGCGACTCGGCCAACGTCGAGGCACTCTGGAGCGCCGTCGAGGGTCGAGCGACGCTCCTGGTGAACGCCCATGACCACAACATGCAGCGGATGCGCCCGCGCGAGGGCACCCTGGCGCTCATCGCCGGATCGGGCGGCAACGGCCTCTATCCCGTCCGCGACGACGATCCCCGTCTCGCGTGGGGCGACGACCGCCACTACGGCGCGCTGCGCCTCCGCCTTGAGCCCGGCCGCGCGGACTGGTCCTTCGTGTCGGCCGCCGGAGACGAGCTCGACTCCGGCACCGTGCGCTGCGATCCCGAGTAGGCGCTCGCAGGCGAGGTGTGCGTCAGGCGCCCTCGATCCCCCGCCGCATCAGGAGGTTCTCCCCGCCTGGCACCTCCGCCCCGGCCGAGAACCCGAATCGCTCGTAGAGGGCCATCGCGGCCGGGTTCGCCCGGTTGACGTCGAGCTCGATGCGGCGGCACCCGCGGCCCCGCGCATGGGCGAGTGACCCCGACACGAGCGCCGCGGCGATGCCGCGGCGGCGCGCCTGCGGGCGCACGTAGAGGTCCTCGAGGCAGCAGTCGGGGGCGGCGTGCCACAGTCCCCACCGGTAGCGCAGCTGGCAGACCCCGGCGGGCGGGGAGTCGGGATCGGACGCGGCCAGCAGGTACTCGGTGCCGTCGTCGCCGAGCAGCCGCTCGACGCCCGCGAGGAACGCGTTGTCGGACGGCCAGCCGCGGCCCAGGTGGTCGCGGAACTCGACCAGCAGCGCGGCCACCGGCTCGGCCTCGGTGGGTGAGGCCAGCCACGCGGTGGGGACGCTCACGCGCCGGTGTAGGCCAGGCGGCCGAACTTCTGGCGCAGGCGGTGGTAGAAGCTCGAGCCCGGGATCTGGGCGAGCAGCGCCTGGTCGTGCTCGAAGCGCACCTCGAGGTCGGCGCCGGGCGCGAGCGACCCCACGCAGCGCCCGTCGGTCATCACGTCGACCTCGTCGCGCAAGGAGAGGTTGGTGACCAGCAGCGGATCGTCGGTGGCGGCCACGAGCGCGCGGGCCGTCAGCGTGTGCGGGGCGATGAAGGACACCACGTATCCCTCGACGCCCCAGGCGAGGACGGGTCCGCCGTTGGCCAGGTTGTAGCCGGTCGAGCCCACCGGGGTGGAGGCCACGAGCCCGTCGCAGCGCACCTCCCCGAGGCGCTCCTGCTCCACCGCGTAGGCCAGCTGGGCCACGCGATCATCGGCGCGGCGGTGGAAGGAGACGTCGTTCACGGCCAGGCGGCGTCGGCCGTCGACCTCGACCGACAGCGCCGGCAGCCCGAGCACCTCGAAGTCGCCGGACAGCGCGCGCACGAGACCCCCGTCGAGCTCCCCGTGGTCGACGGTGGACAGGAAGCCGATGGCCCCGAAGTTGAACGCGAACACGGGCACCGGGCGCCCGGCGAACGTGCGCAGCGCACGAAGCATCGTGCCGTCCCCGCCGAGCACCACCGCCAGGTCGGCCGCACCGGCGGCGTCCTCCGAGAGCACCGCGCCGTCGTCGGCGCCGAGCCGGTGCTTCTCGGCCTCGGCGGGCGCGATGTGCACCTCGATCCCCGCGTCGCCGGCCTCGGCGATGAGACGGCGGAGCCCGTCGCCGGTCTCGTGGGGCTGGTCGTGGGTGAAGACCGCGATCGCCGTGGGCTTCGTCAGGGCTCGGCCCGCCGCGCGGCCTGCTCGAGGTCCGCGACCTCGCCCGGCCGACCCGACTCCGCCACCCAGACGAAGCTCTCGCGGTTGCCCGCCGGTCCGGGCAGGCCCGAGGAGGCGAAGCCGAGCACCGCGTAGCCGAGGTCTCGCGCGGTCTGCGCCACCGCGACCAGCGCCGCGCGACGCTCGTCGGCCCCGCGCACCACTCCGCCCCGCCCCACGCGCTCGCGACCGACCTCGAACTGCGGCTTGACGAGCGCCAGGCAGTCGAAGCGCGCCGCCGTGCTGTCGAGCACGGCGGGCAGGATCTTGGCGAGCGAGATGAACGAGACGTCGGCCACCACGAGGTCGGGGCGGTAGGGGAGCCCGGAGGCATCGAGCGACCGGGCGTTGCGGCGCTCGACCACGGTCACGCGCTCGTCGGAGCGCACCCGCCAGTGGAGCTCGCCGTAGGCGACGTCGAGGGCGACCACGTGGGCGGCGCCACGCTGGAGCAGGCAGTCCGTGAACCCACCCGTCGAGGCGCCGACGTCCAGGCACCGGCGACCGGCGCCCTCGACGCCGAGGGCGTCGAGGGCGTTGGCCAGCTTCTCGCCCCCGCGGGAGACGAACCGGGGCGGAGCGTCCACCGCGAGCGCCTCCCCCGCGGCGACCATCTCGCCGGCCTTGCGCGCCCGCCGCCCGTCGTGGCCGAGACGCACGCCGCCGGCCATCACCGCGGCCGCGGCGCGCGAGCGACTCTCGAACAGCCCGCGCTCCACGAGCAGGTGATCGAGCCGCGTCCTCGCCATCGCGGGCAGGGTACTCGCAGGTCCTGGCCCGGTCCCTGTGCCGATCGGCACGGACCTGACCGTTCCTCGAGCTCATGCCGGACAGTTTGTTAGATCTAAGTGACCCCCTTCACACACGAGCCGGTAGAGCCCCCCTAACGTGTCCCTCGATGCGCCGCCGCCCCTCCCCGGGTGGCCACATACCGCGTATCTCTCCTCCCTCCCCGAGCGACCCGCCACAGTGGCGGGTCGTTCGTTTTCCGGGGTCGGTTGGGCGGTCCAGAGGCCTCTCGCGGCCCCCGGGTCAGGCCCGCTAGCGCTCGCGCCCAGCAGGCTGGGCCGGCGCTAGACGCCCTGGAGGGCCGGCCGGGGCTCGAGCACGGCCTCGGCCACGCGCCTGGCCACCGCCTCGGGGGTCAGGCCGACCTCCTCGCGCAGCAACGCGGGCTTGCCGTGGGTGACGTAGCGGTCGGGCAGGCCGCAGCGCAGGACGCGGGCCTCGCCGGCCATGTCGCGGTCGACCAGGGCCTCGACCACGGCGGCGCCGAATCCGCCGCTCAGCACGTTCTCCTCGACGGTCACGAGCACGTCGTGCTCGCCGACGAGGGAGGCCATGAGATCTGCGTCCAGGGGCTTGGCGAAGCGGGCGTCCACCACGGTGGGATCGAGGCCGTGCTCCTCCTCGAGCCGCGTGGCCGCGCCGAGGGCGACCGGCACGCCGTAGCCGTACCCCACGAGGGCCACCCGCGTGCCCTCGCGCAGCACCTCGCCGCGGCCGATCTCGATCGGCGCCGGGGCGCTCGGCAGGGCGACGCCCTCGGCCTCCCCGCGCGGGTAGCGCAGGGCCACCGGGCCGTCGTCATAGAGCAGCGCGGTGCGCAGCATGTGCACGAGCATGGCCTCGTCGCGAGGGGCCATGAGGACGAGGTGGGGAAGCGGTCGCATCCAGGAGATGTCGAAGGCGCCGTGGTGGGTGGGGCCGTCGTCGCCCACGAGCCCGGCACGGTCCATCGCGAAGACCACGTTCAGCTTCTGGAGGCATACGTCGTGGACGATCTGGTCGAACCCGCGCTGAAGGAAGGTGGAGTAGATCGCGGCCACCGGCTTCGCGCCCTGGATGGCGAGGCCGGCGGCGAAAAGGACCGCGTGCTGCTCCGCGATGCCGACGTCGTAGTAGCGGTCGGGGAGGGCCTTCTGGAGGATGTCGAGGCCGGTGCCGCTGTTCATGGCCGCGGTGATGCCGAGCACGCGCGGGTCGCGGCGGCACTCCTCGACCAGCGCCTCACCGAACACCTTCGTGTACTGGGGCGGTCTGGCCGGTACCTGCGCCGCCTGGGAGGCGGGCCTGGCCGGCGGCGCCGCGGGCGCGCGGCCGACGATCGACGCCGGCTTCGCGGCGTGCCAGTGCTCCATCCCCTCCAGGCCACCGTCCTCGGCCGGCGTGAACCCCTTTCCCTTGACGGTCTTGGCGTGGACCAGCACCGGCCGGTCGGCCTCGAGGGCCTCGCCGATGGCCTCGCGGAGCACCGCGACGTCGTGCCCGTCGATGACTCCGACGTAGGCGAAGCCGAGCTCCTCGAAGAAGAGCCCCGGCGCCCAATAGGCCTTGAGGGCCTCCTTCCAGATCGGCCCGAGGCGCTCGAAGGTGGAGCCGACGGCCGGGAGCTTGGTGAGCGCCGACTCGAAGTCCTCGCGTGCGTGATGCCAGCGGGGATTCAGCCGCGCGCGCGTGAAGAAACGCGACAGGGCGCCGACGTTCGGGGAGATCGACATGCCGTTGTCGTTCAGGACCACGACGATCGGCTCGTCGAGCCCGCCCGCGTTGTGCAGCCCCTCGAAGGCCACGCCGCCGGTCAGCGCACCGTCTCCGACCACGGCAACCACCTTCCCGTCCTGGCCGACGCCCGAGCGCATCGCCTCCTTGAGCCCCACGGCGTAGGAGATCGCGGTAGAGGCGTGCCCCGCCCCCATCGGGTCGTGCTCGGACTCGAAGAGCGAGCAGAACGGCGCGAGTCCCTCGTACATGCGGATGGTCCGGAGCTGCTCGCGGCGGCCGGTGAGGACCTTGTGGGGATAGGCCTGGTGGCCCACGTCCCAGAGCACCTTGTCGCGCGGAGAGTCGACCAGCGAGTGGATGGCCACGGCGATCTCGCACGCGCCGAGGTTCGCCCCGAAGTGCCCGCCGATCTCCCCGATCGTGTCGATGATGTACTCGCGCACCTCCTGGGCCACCTGGGCCAGCTCCGGCTCGGTCAGCCCGTGGAGGTCCTGCGGACGGTCGATCTTCTCTAGGAGCATGGTCACCGCCTTCGGGTGAGGATGTAGTCGGCGATCTGCTCGAGGGTCCCGGTGCGCTCGCCGGCCTCGGCGAGCGCGTCCCGAGCGCGTCGGTGGTGCTCCTCGGCCAGATCGCCGGAGCGCTCGAGGCCGAACGTCGTGACGTAGGTGGGCTTGCCGTGGCGCTCGTCGGAGCGCAGCCGCTTTCCGAGCGACACCTCGTCCCCGGTCACGTCGAGTATGTCGTCGACGATCTGGAACAAGGTGCCGAGCTCCGTCGCGAAACGGGAGAGGGCCATTGTGTCAGGTCCGCTCAGACCGCTCACGAGGCCCACGCAGTCGACCGACGCGCAGATCAGGCGGCCGGTCTTCAGCTCCTGGAGGCGGCGCACTCCGGCCGCGTCGAGGTCGGCCGACGCGGTCACGTCGAGGTACTGACCGCCGACCATCCCGTTCACGCCCGCGGCCGCCACCAGCTCGCGCACGCACGCCAGCAGGTGCTCGGGCCGGCCGTCCTGACGCTCGAGCACCAGCCTCAGCGCCTCGGCGAACAGGCCGTCGCCGGCGAGGATGGCCACGTCCTCGCCGTAGGCCACGTGACAGGTGGGGCGGCCACGGCGCAGATCGTCGTCGTCCATGGCCGGGAGGTCGTCGTGGATGAGCGAGTACGTGTGCACAAGCTCGATGGCGCCGGCGAGGGGCAGCAGCTCCTGGGGGTCGCGCCCGAGCGCCTCGGCGGTCGCCAGCGAGAGCACGGGGCGGATGCGCTTGCCGCCCGCCAGCAGGGAGTAGCGCATCGCCTCCTCGAGCCCGCGCGTCGAGCCCTCGGAGGCGAAGGCGAGGCCGGCGAGGAAGAGGTCGACCTCGGCCTGTATCTCGGTGGGATAGGTGGCCTCGGTGGAGGTCGGGGCGGCGGCGGGAGCGGAGCGGTCGCCGGCTCCGGTGGAGCCCGTAAGCGGCTCCGCGGCGACGGGAGGCCGGGTTCCACGGTCGGTCACTGGACCAGCCGCTCCTGGCCGGGGACCGGTTCCGCCGGCACGGCCCGGGACTCGCGCTCGAGCTCCGACCCGAGGGCGGTCGCGAGATCGGCGCATCGCTCGACGAGCGCCGCCGCGCGATCGTGATCGAGGTCCCCGGTGCGGAGGAGCTCGGCCGCCCGCTCGAGCTCCGCGGCCATCGCGTCGAGCTCGCTCATCGGGGCCCGCTCGCCTCTCCGGCGAGGCCGCCGGCCGTGGCCTCCCCACCTCCAGCCGCCTCGCGCTCGCGCCGCACCGCACCGAGGATGCCGTTCACGAAGCCGGGGGCGTCGGAGCCGCAGAGCTCCTTCGCGCCCTCGACGGCCTCGTCGATCGCCACCTCGTCGGGTACGTCGGGTCGGTGGAGCATCTCGTACAGCGCCACTCGCATGATGCTCCGCTCGAGCGGAGCGATCCGGTCGAGGGTCCACCCGACCGAGTGGTGGGCGATCAGCCCGTCGAGCTCCTCGGCCCCCTCGGTGGCGCCGACCGCGAGCTCCCGCGTGAACGCGGTCGCGTCGCGGCCGAGCAGCTCCTCGACCGGCCGCGGGCTCACCGCGTTTTGGTAGAGCGCGACGACCGCCGCCCGCCGCTGGTCCGTCCGCCGTGCCACGCTAGTGGCCGCTCCTGCGGGTCGGTGCAGGACTTGCAGGAGTGGCCACTGGTCAGGCGCGCGCTACGTACTCGCCCGAGCGAGTGTCCACCCGCACGCGGTCCCCGGTGTTCACGAACAGCGGTACCCGGACCACGACGCCGGACTCGAGCGTGGCGGGCTTGTCCCCGCCGCCCGAGGCCGTGTCGCCGCGGATGCCCGGCTCGGTCTCGGCCACGGCGAGCTCCACCGCGCTCGGCACCTGGAGGTCGGCCGGGCTTCCGTCCACGTAGAGCACGTCGACCTCCTCGCTCGGCAGGAGCCAGCGCAGCGCGCTCGCGGCCTCGGCCTGGGGCAGCGCAGTCTGCTCGTAGGTCTCGAGGTCCATGAAGTGAGCATCGGAGCCGTCCGAGTAGAGGAACTGCATCTTGCGGGCCTCGGTGCGCACCGGCCTGAACTTCTCGCCGGCGCGGAAGGTCTTGTCGAGCGACGCGCCGTCGGTCAGGCGCTTCAGCTTGGTGCGCACGAACGCCGGCCCCTTGCCGGGCTTGACGTGCTGGAACTCCACGATCTTGAAGACGGTGCCCTCGATGTCCACGTGGGTCCCGTTCTTGAACTGGTTGGTGGAGATCATGCGGCGATCGAGGTTAGCCCGGGGTGGCGAGCAGGGCACGGAGATCGCGGGCCACCCTCTCCGGCAGCCTCTCCTCCTCGGCCAGCTTCTCGAGATGGGCGCGGAGCGTGAGTGCGGCGGCGCCGCGCAGCTGCGGTGGCACGTCGCTCCATGCGCGCGCCAGCAACTCGTCCTCGCCGCGGGCCCCGGCGGCTAGGGCCTCTGACAGCGCCCGCTCGCGCTCGAGCCGGTGCTCGAGGTACTCGTCGATCTTCGCCCGCGGGTCGTCGACGAACGGGCCGTGGCCCGGGCAGAGCACGGCGAGGTCGAGACCCCGCAGGCGCCGCAGCGAGCGCAGGTAGGCGCCCAGTGAGCTCTCTCCGTCGGCGCCTTCGCCCGGTGCCACGAAGACGCTTCCCCTCCCCAGGACGGTGTCACCGGTGAAGCACACCTGCCCGAGCACGAGGCACACGTGGTCGGGCGCGTGACCCGGGGTGGCGAGCGCCCTGAACGGGCCGACGACCTCGCCGTCGCGAGGACGGTGCACCGCAACCCCGCCCGCGGCCTTGGCCAGCGCCGGGGCACCCTCGGCGTGATCGGCGTGGTCGTGGGTGAGGACGATGCCCTCGACCCCTCCCTCACCGGCCGCCGTAGCGAGGACCGCCTCGCGGTGTCGCCGGTCATCCGGCCCCGGATCGACCACCCAGCCGCCGACCACGTAGGTGTTGGTGCCGTCCAGGGTGAGGGGTGAGGGGTTGCCCGCGCGCACGCGGGCGACCCCCTCCGGGGCGCGGTCGGACTCCGGGGCGCGGTCGCCGCCGGACGGCCGAGCGGCCCCCGCGGAAGGATCGGCTTCCGGCACGCCCGGCATCCTCCCAGGCGGTGGGTAGGCTCGCGCGCTCCGTCCTGCCGACCGGAGGTCCGACGCCTTGAGCCGCGATGCCCTCTCCCTTCCCGCCGTGGAGCAGGCCGCGCTCGTGCGCTCCGGGCAGGTCTCCGCGCGCGAGCTCGTAGAGGCGTCTCTGGCGGCGGTCGAGGACCTCGACCGCGAGGTGAACGCGTTCGTGCTCGTCGACGCCGAGAGGGCTCTCGCCGAGTCCGACCAGGTGAGGGCCGGCGACTCCCGACCGCTCGCCGGGGTGCCGATCGGCGTCAAGGACCTCCAGCTCACCGCCGGGATGCGAACCACCTTCGGGACGCGCGCATCGGGGGACTTCGTCCCCGACGAGGACGCAGCCGCGGTCCGCCGCCTGCGCGACGCCGGCGCGATCGTGATCGGCAAGACCAACACCCCCGAGCTCGGCATCCTCCCGGTGACCGAGCCCGACCGCCTCGGGGCAACGCGCAACCCGTGGGACACCTCACGCACGGCGGGAGGCTCCTCAGGCGGCAGCGCCGCCGCAGTGGCCGCCGGGATGGTGTCGCTGGCGAGTGCCAGCGACGGTGGCGGCTCGATCCGCATCCCGGCCTCCTGCTGCGGCCTGGTGGGGCTCAAGCCCACGCGAGGCCGCGTGTCGCTGGCGCCGAACCCCGACCCGCCGCTGGGGATCGTCCACGAGGGCTCGCTCTCGCGCACGGTGACCGATACGGCGGCCGCCCTCGACGTGCTCGCGGGCTACGAGCCCGGTGACCCCTACACCGCGCCGGCGCCTCCAGGAACCTTCGTCGAGGCGGCCGGCGTGGAGCCCGGCCCGTTGCGGATCGCGTGGTCGGCGCAGTCGCCCACGAGCGTGCCGGTGGCCGAGGAGTGCGTCGCGGCCGCGCGGGGCGCCGCCACCCTGCTCGAGGAGCTCGGCCACCACGTCGAGGAGAACGCCCCCGGGTGGTTCGACCCGGCCTACATCGAGAGCTTCATCCGGATCTGGGTCGTGGACGTGGCTTCGAACGCCCGAGCGCTCGGCTGGCTGCTCGGGCGGGACGTGGACCGGGCGGAGCTCGAACCCCTCACCCGCCGCATGGCCGAGTCGGCGGACGAGGTGGCGGCGGTCGACTACTGCCTCGCGCTCGCGCAGCTACGCCGGAGCGCCCGCGACCTGCTCGCCTTCTGGGACGACTACGACGTGCTCGTCTGCCCCACCCTCGCCCAGCCGCCCCTCGAGATCGGCGCGCTTCGCCCCGCCGAGGACGGGGACGCCCTGGAGATGCTCTCGAGCGCCGGGGACTTCGTCCCGTTCACGCCGGTCTTCAACGTGTCGGGGCAGCCGGCGATCTCGCTGCCGCTGCACCAGACCGAGGAGGGCCTGCCGGTCGGGGTCCAGCTCGTGGGCGCTCACGGGCGCGAGGACGTGCTGCTCTCGCTCGCCGGCCAGCTCGAGGCAGCCCGGCCGTGGGCGCCTCGGCGGCCCCCTATCGGGCTCGCGCCGCCTGGGCCGAGGTGAGCGGAGGGGCCGGGAGGCCGCGCTCGAGAAGCTCCTCCACGGCCTCCGCGGGCAGCGGCGGCGCGAACAGGAAGCCCTGGGCCAGATCGCAGCCGAGGCGTCGGAGCTCGTCGCGCTGACGCGGGGTCTCGACGCCCTCGGCCACGGTGGTCAGGCCGAGCGCCCGCGCCAGGCCGACGATCGCGGCCACCATGGCCGTGTCCCGGCGGTCGGAGCCCACGCCCGAGACGAACGAGCGGTCGATCTTGAGCGTGTCCACGGGGAGCTGCTTGAGGTAGGAGAGCGAGGAGTAGCCCTGGCCGAAGTCGTCGAGGCCGATACCCACGTTCAGCTCGGCCAGGGACTCGAGGTTCGCGAGCGACCGCTCGAAGTCGGACATGAGCGAGCTCTCGGTGATCTCGAGGCAGATCGTCGAGGGACCGCGCCCCGCCGCGGTCAACGCCTGGGCCACGGTCGCCACGAGGTCCGGCTCGGCCAGCTGGCGCGCCGAGAGGTTTACCCAGAGCTTCAAGGGGATGTCCGACCGCGATCGCAGGCCGAGGCGCTCGACCTCCGAGCACGCCCGCTCGAGCATGAAGCGCCCGAGCGCGACGATCAGCCCGGTCTCCTCGCAGATCGGGATGAACTCGCGCGGCGCCAGGAGCCCTCGCGTGGGATGGCGCCAGCGCGCGAGCGCCTCCACTCCCACGACCGCGTGGGTGTCGAGCTCGACGACGGGCTGGTAGTAGGGCACGAACTGTCCTCGCTCGAGCGCGTGGCGCAGATCGCTCTCGGTCTCGAGGCGCTCGAGGGCCTCGGTGCGCATCGCCTCGTTGAAGACCTCGAAGCGGGCCTTGCCGTGACGCTTGGCCTCGTACATGGCGGCGTCGGCGTCGCGCAAGACCGCGTCGGCGGTCCCGAGGTCCGAGGCCAGGACCACGCCGATGCTCGCGCTCGGAACCACCTCGGTGGAGCCGAGCCTCATCGTCTCGCCGACCGCGGCGCTGAAGCGCGCGACTATCTCCTCCGCGGTCGGGCGGTCCGGCACGTCAAGGCAGAGGACCGCGAACTCGTCGCCGCCGAGGCGCGACACCGTGTCCACCGATCGGGCGGCCCGCGAGAGCCGCCGAGCGATGGCGACCAAGAGCTCGTCACCGGCGTCGCGACCCAGCGAGTCGTTGATCAGCTTGAACCGATCGATGTCGATCAAGAGCACGGCCAGGGACCGCCCGTGCTGCTCGCTGGCGGCGAGCGCGACCGTCAGGTGGTCCATGAACACGGTGCGGTCGGCCAGCCCGGTGAGCGGGTCGTGGAGGGCCTGGCGGGTGGCCTGCTCGGCGATGGCCTCAGCGCGCAGGCGCGCGCGGCGCTCCCGCTCCAGGCGGCGTTCGAGTCGCGAGGAATCCTGCGGCCGATCCATCGGCGATTCGCGGTGCACGGTCATCTCGCCGGGCCCGTGACGTCGAGGTCGTCCAAGGCGTCCTCGCGCCGCTCGTGGCTGATTACCTCCTCCAGGAGGTCGAAGAAAATCCGCTTCATGCGTCCCTCCCGGGCGTCGCCGCTCCAGCCGCCGCCTCATGCGGCGCGTGCGCCATATATCGGGCACGCGGATCGACGACTTGAGCACCCACGCGGGGGCACCACCGCGAGTGGGCTCAGGGATCGGTGCTCGCCGGCTCGAGCTCGACCTTCATCCACCCCGGCTGACGCTGGTCGAACGCCTCGTAGGCCTCGATGGCCGAGGACACCGGCTGGAGCTCGGTGAGCACCGACACGGGGTCGACGCTCCCGTTGCGGACGAGCTCTACGAGTTGGGGCACGTAGCGGCGGTGGTTGCAGTTGCCCATCTTGATCGTGAGGTTCTTCTGCATGGCCTCGCCGATCGGGAACGACTGCGCCTCCGGTGGATAGACGCCGATGATCGACAGGGTGCCGGCCTTGGCCAGCGACCGCACGGCCCAGCGCAGCGCCATCGACGGTCCGTCGCCGGGGTGCCAGGAGTCCCCCTGGGGGTTCTGCTCGGGCGCGACGGCGTCGACCTCGCGGTCGAGCTCCGCGTCGGAGGTCTCGGACCGGCCGACGGCGGGACCCTCCTGCGGGCGTTGCGCGTCGACGCCCACGGCGTCGATCGCCCGGTCGGGGCCGGTCCCGCCGGTCAGCCGGCTGAGCGCGTCGATCGGGTCCTCGGCCGAGAAGTCGATGACCTCGGCGCCCAGACGCCGCGCCATGTCGAGGCGGTCGGCCAGGCGGTCGACGGCGAACACGCGCACCGCCCCGAGGAGCTGGGCGCTGAGGATCGAGAAGATGCCCACCGGGCCGCAGCCGAACACCACCACCGTGTCGCCGTGCGTGATCTCGGCGATGTCGGCGCCGAAGTAGCCGGTCGGGAAGATGTCGGATATGAGCAGCGCCTGGTCGTCCGAGACCTCGTCGGGCAGCTTCACCAGGTTCACCGCCGCGTACGGGATGCGCGCGGCCTCGGCCTGGAGCCCGTCGAACGGCCCGCTCGCCTCCGGGCCACCGAAGAACGCGGTGCCGCCGGGCACCAGCGTGTCGCACTGGGCCTGGTAGCCGGCGCGGCAGTAGGAGCAGTTGCCGCAGCCGAGCGTCGAGGGGATGACCACGCGATCGCCGGGGTAGAGGTTGCGGACGTCGTCGCCCACGTCCTCGACCACCCCGACGCCCTCGTGCCCGAGGATGGTGCCGGGCCTCATCCCGGACATCGTGCCGCGCACGAAGTGCAGGTCGGTGCCGCAGATGGCGCTCGCGGTGAGGCGGACGATCGCGTCGGTCGGCTCCTCGATCTGCGGCTCGGGGACATCGTCGAGCCGGATGTCGCCTACGCCGTGGAACACCACTGCCTTCATGCCTGGACCTCTCCTTCTCCGTGTACGAGGTGGGGTCTACCCACCCCGCGCCGGGGGGAACGCGCCGCGGGGCGCGCGGCGGCGCCGGGTCAGGCCGCGAAGATCGCCAGCGTGGCCGTGAAGCCGTGGACGAAGTTGCGCTTGCCCACCGGGCCGATCTCCCCGGCGCAGAAGAAGCCGGCCGCCGGAGCGCCGCCGAAGGCACGCTCGAGCGCCGCGGCGTCGTGGTCGGGCGCGCCGAACATGTGCGAGCCGCGGCCGTTGCAGGTGAACAGCAGGGCTCCGGCCGGAGGGCCCCGGAGGTTGCGGAGCTGGCGCTCGAGGGCGAGGTCGAGGTCCTCGTCCGCGGAGGGGCCGTCGCGAACCTGCATGCGCACCGTCTGGCCGACCCTGACCCGCTCGCCGACGGTCA
>JACCZP010000377.1 GCA_013695885.1 Thermoleophilaceae bacterium
GCGTCGTGGGCGGTGGGCGCGACCGGCTACTCCGTGCACCACCCGGTGTGCCAGACGCTGGTCGCCGGAGTCGGGACCCCCCACGCGGCCACGAACGCGGTGCTCCTCCCGCACAGCGTCCGCTTCGCCGCGCCCCGGGCGCCGGGACCGGTAGGCCGGCTGGCCCTCGCCCTGGGCGCGGAGCGGGCCGACCCCGAGCTCGCTGCCGATCTCGTGGCCGCCCTCGCCGCGCACGCCGGGCCGACCCGCCTGTCGGAGCTGGGCGTGAGCTGGGGTGACATCGGCGAGGTGGTTGAGGCTGTGTTCGGCCGCGCAGAGCTCGACGAGACCCCGGGCGGCCACCCTGAGGAGCGCGAGCTGCGGAAGCTGCTCGAGGCTGCGCTGTGACGCCCGCCGGGGTTCCCTCTCGCAGGCGAGTCATACGCGCACGCACCTGAGTCGCCTCCCGTTCGTCACGCCGTGGGCGCTGGCCGTCCTGCTCGTGATCGTCGGCATCCTTCACGCCCTCGACCCACGCGACCCGTGGCGGCGCTTCGTGTCCGAGTACGGCATCGCCCACCCTCTGCTGCTCGGGGTGGCCTTCGGCGCCTGGGCCCTCGCCGCCGTCTCGCTCGCTCCCGGGCTGTGGCGGCTTGGCGGTAAGTCCGGGCGAGCGAGCGGCGCGCTGCTGGTCCTGTTCGCGGCGCTGATCGTGGTGGCCGCGGTCTTCCGGATCGACGGCCCGAGCCTCGCGCCGCCCGCCACGCTCGAAGGAGCGATCCACATCGGCTCCGGGCGCGCCGCCGTCGCGGCCCTCGGGCTCGGAGTGTGCCTCGGATGGGCGGCCGTGCGGAGTAGGCGAAGAGCCGCCCTCGTCCTCGGGCTCCTCGCCGTCGGGTTCGCCGCTCCGGTGCTGGCCTCACCGACCTCGGTGGGCCTCACCCAGCGTGTGGTGGTCGGTGTTGAGCTCGGCGCGATGGTGCTGCTCGCCCGCACGCTGACCCTCGACAACCGACATACAACCGTACGTGATACTGTACACCGCCCATGACCACCGCGGCCCTTCCGCTCACCCCGGCGCCTCCTCTAGAGAGTCCCCTCGGACCGCGTGTCCATGCGCTCCGCGAGGCGATGGGCCTGTCGCTGCGCGACCTCGGCGAGCGCGCCGGGGTCTCCGCGCCCATGCTCTCGCAGGTCGAGCGCGGGGAGACGAGCCCGACGCTCGCGGTGGCCGGGCGGATCGCCTCCGGGCTCGAGCTGTCGCTGTCCCAGCTCTTGCGCCTCGACGAGGGCGACGGCGTCTCGGTCGTCCGCGCGGCGCACCGCCGTCCCGGGCCCACCGGAGCCGACGGGCACGCCTACGAAGTGCTGACCCCCCCGATCCCCGGGCAGCGGGCGGAGGTCTCCCTCCACCGCCTCGGCCCCGCGGCGGCCACCGGTGGGGCGGGGGACCCGCCCATCCACGAGCCCGGGTCGCGCGAGACCGCGGTGGTCACCGATGGACGGCTCACGCTGCTGTGCGACGGCGCCGCCCACGACCTGGCCGAGGGCGACGCCGTGACCTTCGACGCCGACCTGCCCCACCACTTCGAGAACCCCGGCCCCGGGGAGGCACGCTTCTTCGCGGTCGTCTCCGCCGGCCTGAGGAGGAGCTGATGTCCGCTACCCCACGCACCATGCTCGACAAGATCTGGGACGCCCACGAGGTGGCCGAGGGCATCCTCTACGTCGACCTCCACCTCGTCCACGAGGTCACCTCGCCGCAGGCCTTCGACGCCCTTCGCCTGGCCGGCCGGGGCGTGCGTCGGCCCGACCGCACGCTCGCCACCGCCGACCACAACGTGCCCACCGACGGCTCCACCGCAGCCCGCCAGATCGCCGACCAGCTCTCCCGGGTGCAGGTCGAGACCCTCGAGCGCAACTGCGAGGAGTTCGGGGTGCCGATCTACTCGATCGGCTCCGCCCACCAGGGCATCGTCCACGTGATCGGCCCCGAGCTCGGGGTTACCCAGCCGGGCATGACCATCGTCTGCGGCGACTCCCACACCGCCACCCACGGGGCCTTCGGCGCGCTGGCCTTCGGCATCGGCACGAGCGAGGTGGAGCACGTCCTGGCCACCCAGACCCTCCAGCAGCGAAAGCCGCGCTCCATGCGCATCTCCTACGATGGCGCGCTCGGGTTCGGCGTCACGGCCAAGGACCTGATCCTCGGCACCATCGGTCGCTTCGGGGTGGCCGGCGGCGCCGGCTACGCCATCGAGTACGCCGGTCCGGCGGTCGAGAGCCTGTCCATGGAAGGGCGCATGACCATGTGCAACATGACCATCGAGGGCGGCGGTCGCGCCGGGATGGTCCCGCCCGACGCCACCACCCTCGAGTGGATGGAGGGTCGTCCCGCCGCCCCGAGCCCCCTGCCCGCCGAGGAGTGGCTCGCGTTGCGATCGGACTCCGGGGCGACGTTCGAGCGCGACGAGACCGTGGACGCCGCGGCGCTCTCGCCGCAGGTCACCTGGGGGACCACCCCCGGGATGGTGGCTCCGGTCACAAGTGTGGTTCCCGACCCCCGCGACCCCGGGGAGGAGCGCGCGCTCGTCTACATGGGCCTGGAGGCCGGCACGCCGATCGAGGAGATCGAGCTCGACCGGGTCTTCATCGGCTCGTGCACGAACTCCCGTATCGGCGATCTGCGAGCGGCTGCCGACGTGGTGCGCGGCCGCCGGGTATCCGGGAGGGTGAGCGCGATGGTGGTGCCGGGCTCGCAGCAGGTGAAGGCCGAGGCCGAGGCCGAGGGCCTCGACGAGGTGTTCCGCCGCGCCGGCTTCGACTGGCGCTCCGCGGGCTGCTCGATGTGCCTCGGCATGAACCCCGACGTGCTGGCCCCCGGCGAGCGCTGCGCCTCCACCTCGAATCGCAACTTCGAGGGCCGGCAGGGCAGGGGCGGGCGCAGCCACCTGGTCTCGCCGCAGATGGCCGCCGCCGCGGCCATCGAGGGTCGCTTCGTGGACATCCGCGACTGGGAGCCGGCCGGCGAGCCGGTCCCCGCGTAGGAGGGCTCACCGATGGAACCCGTGACCGTGATATCCGGCGGCGTGTCGGTGCTCGACCGCTCCGACATCGACACCGACCAGATCATGCCCAAGCAGTTCCTGAAGCGCGTGGAGCGGACCGGCTTCGGCGAGTTCCTGTTCTTCGACTGGGCCAAGGAGCCCGGGTGGCACCTTCCGCGCAACCCGATCCTCGTGACCGGCCGCAACTTCGGCTCGGGCTCCTCGCGTGAGCACGCGCCGTGGGGCCTCCAGGACTACGGCTTCCGGGCCATCGTCGCGCCGTCGTTCGCCGACATCTTCTTCTCGAACTGCACGAAGATCGGACTCCTTCCGGTCGTGCTCGAGGAGGACGAGGTGCAGGCGCTCATGGCCGCCGGCGAGGCTGTGGTGGACCTCGAGCGGAAGGTGGTCGAGGCGTCGGGCGTCGAGTTCTCCTTCGAGATCCACCCCGCCACCCACCACCGGCTCCTGAACGGCCTGGACGACATCGCGGTCACGCTCGAGGAGGCGGACGCCCTCGAGCGCTACGAGCGTGAGCGCGAACGGCCCGGTCCGGTGACCACCGCCCTGTGAGCGCCGCGGCCCCGCACTGGGACGCCGAGCTCTACGAGCGCAACTCCGACCCCCAGCTCACCTGGGGCCTCGAGGTCATCGATCGCCTGACCCTGCGAGGCGACGAGACCGTGCTCGACGCCGGCTGCGGGAGCGGCCGGCTCACCCGTGCCCTGGTCGAGCGCCTCCCCCGCGGCCGCGTCGTGGCCGTGGACGGGGCACCCTCGATGGTGGAGCGAGCGCGGGCCACCCTCGGCGACGCCGCCGAGGTCAGGCTCGCCGACCTGGCCGAGCTCGAGCTGCGCGAGCCGGTAGATGCCGTGTTCTCGAACGCGGTCTTTCACTGGATCCCCGACCGGGAGCGGCTCTTCACCCGTCTGTTCGCCGCGCTCCGAGCGGGTGGCCGGCTCGAGGCCCAGTGCGGCGGCCGCGGCAACAACGCGCGCTTCGGCCGCGTGGCGGCGGGGGTGTCGTCCGAGGCGCCGTTCGCGCCACACCTAGAAGGGCGGGGCTCCCCGTGGCGGTTCGACGATGCCGAGACCGCCGCCGACGCGCTGCGCGAAGCCGGCTTCGAGGAGGTGGAGGCGTGGCTCGAGGAGCGCGATGTCGACCCGGCGGACGGCCGCGGGTTCCTGCGCGGCTCTTGCCTTCCGCCCTTCCTCGAGCG
>JACCZP010000391.1 GCA_013695885.1 Thermoleophilaceae bacterium
GTGTGGGTGCGGTTCAGGTTGCCGGCGAGCTTGCGCATGGCCTGGCTCATCATCCGGGCCTGGAGGCCGACGGTCTGGTCGCCCATCGCGCCCTCGAGCTCGACCTTCGGGGTGAGGGCGGCCACGGAGTCGATGGCCACCACGTCGATGGCACCGGAGCGGATGAGCAGGTCGGCGATCTCGAGCGCCTGCTCGCCGTGGTCGGGCTGGGAGACCAGCAGCTCGTCGACGTCGACCCCGATGCGCTTGGCGTAGGCAGGGTCCATCGCGTGCTCGGCGTCGATGAACGCGCACACCCCGCCGGCCTTCTGGGCCTCGGCGATGACGTGATAGATCATCGTGGTCTTGCCCGAGGACTCGGGGCCGTAGATCTCGACGATCCGCCCGCGCGGCAGCCCGCCGACCCCGAGCGCCAGGTCGAGCGACAGCGCTCCCGAAGAGATGGCCTTGACCTTGACGGCAGCGGAATCGTCGCCCATGCGCATGATCGAGCCCTTGCCGAACGCTCGCTCGATCTGGCCGAGCGCCCCGTTCAGCGCCGAGTCCTTGGCCTTCGCGGCCTTTTCCTGCTCCTTGTCCATTTCCGTGCTCCTAGGTCTTTCTCGAGTCCCGGGAAAGCTACGGAGGAGATCGGACGTTGCGGGATGACTCTGTGACGGTTCGGACACGGGTCCGAAACAGGAATCCACCGATTCCGACGTCGCCCCGCACGGGCCCGAAGGTCACGGCCCTCGGAGCCGTGCCTAACCATCCCGTCACCCTCGGGTCACCAAACCGCCTGGCTCCTGTAACGCTCGTAGCCGTCCGGTGCGTAAGCCGCCGCCACGCCCGGTGTGTGCCGGCGAGAGGTGCAATCTGAGCCCGTCATAGGGGCTCGGGTTGCACTTCTTGAGCAGAACACGACCCCAGGTGCGAGAAGGGCCGGCTCGTCTCGGCGCTCACCCCAGCTCGACGCCCCGGAGTGCCTCGTACCTCGCCCCCCGCGGAGAGGGGTGCGAGCGGTAGAGCGTCACGCGCCGGGCCACGAACGACTCGGTTGGCGCATAAGGCGTGGCCTCGCCCGGGGCGAGCCGCCGCCCGGACCGCACGCGCGCGAGCGTCAGGTGCGCCCAGAAGGGCCGGCGCTCGGGCTCGTGCAGCCCGCAGGCCGCGAGCGCCGCGGCCGCCGTCGAGGCCAACGCCGCGGCCCGGCCGTCCTCGTCGGCGAGGTCGAGCGCGAGCAGCCGCGTCCGCCGCGCCGGCACTCCTCGGACACCGGTCGGCGCCAGCACCGGCGCGGCGACGCCCGCGAGCGCGTCCAGTGCGGTGTCGGCCACGGCGCCGACGTCCGGCACCTCCACACCGCCGAGGAAGACGAGCGTCACGTGCAGCGCCCGGGCGGGCACGAGCCGCAGCTCCTCGCGTCCACCCAATGCCGCGTCCCGCCACGAGACCAGGCGCCCGCGAACGTCCTCGGGGAGGTCGAGCGCGAGGAACAGGCGCTGCCTCGCAGGTCGCCCTCCGCTCAGGGACGGCCTCTCAGAGCGGCGCGTCCTCCCCGCGCAGCAGGCGCCGCAGCAGGTGCATCCCGACCGTCGTCGAGCGATCGCGCACGTCGGCGCGGTCCCCGGGCAGGCGCACCTGGCGAGTGAGCGCGGCGCTCTCGGCCGAGCGCACCGACCAGCAGACCGTGCCAACCGGCTTCTCCTCACTACCCCCCCCTGGTCCCGCTACCCCCGTGATCGCGACCGCCACGTCGGCCGCGAAGCGCGCGAGCGCGCCCTCGGCCATCGCCTCGGCAACCTCGGCCGACACCGCGCCGTGGCGCTCGATCAGGCCGGGATCGACCCCCACGAGCTCGGTCTTGACCTCGTCCGCGTAGGAGACGACCCCGCCGACCACGTAATCCGACGACCCCGGCCGCTCGGTCAGTCGCGCGGCCATGAGCCCTCCGGTGCACGACTCGGCCACCGCCAGGCGGCGGCCCGTGAGCAGCTCCGCCACCTGGTCGTCCACGCTCGACCCGTCGGTGGAGAACAGCGTGTCGGAGTGGCGACGCCGGACCACGTCCTCGAGCCCGCGCCACGCCTGCTCCCCGACGCCGGGCTCGTAGCGGGTGACCACCTCGACCTCGCCACGGCGCAGGCAGGTCGTGATCTCGAGGCGCCCCATGTCCGGCACCTCGCCCTCGGCCACGCGCAGGGTCTCGGCGATCTCCGACTCGGGGATGCCGAACATGCGCAGCATGCGCTGCTCGTAGAGGGTGCGGCCGCCGATCGCGGTGGCGAAGGGCTCCGAGCGCTCCGCGGCGGGCCACATCTCGTGGAGCTCGCGGGGAGGCCCGGGAAGGACGACCACCGTCGGAGCCGAGCCGTTCGAGGGCGGTACCACGAGGCCGGGCGCGGTGCCGGCGGGCTCGAGCACCGCGGCCCCCTCCGGCACCATCGCCTGCTTGCGGGTGCCCAGGCGCATGGCCTCCGGATCGACGTTGCGCCAGCGGCGCGCGAGCGGCGCCACGATGTCCGCGATGCGCTGCTCGAGATCCTCGTCGAGGCGCAGAGGCCGGCCCTGGAAGCGCCCGACCACCTCGGCGGTGAGGTCGTCGGCGGTGGGACCGAGACCGCCGCTCGTGATCACCAGCTCCACCCCCTCCCCGGCCAGGAACCGCAGCTGGGCGTCCATGTCCTCGGGACGGTCACCGCAGATCGTCACGTGTGCGAGCTCGACCCCGAGCTCGAGCAGGCGGTCGGCCAGCCACGGGCCGTTGCGGTCGCGCACGCGGCCGCTCAGGACCTCGGTGCCGGTCACGACGATCCCGGCGCGGACGCTCACGTACAGAGTCCCTGGCCGGAAGGCAGCTGCCGCGTGCCCCGCGGGCG
>JACCZP010000396.1 GCA_013695885.1 Thermoleophilaceae bacterium
CCCCCGCCCGGCCCCGGCGTGAGCGCCACCGCGGCCACCGCGGAGCGCACGCTCGCCCCGCTCGGGCGCCGCCGTGCGGCGCTCGTCGCGACCGAGTCGATCGGCGCCTATCGCCTCCTGTGGGCGCACGATGCGGGCGGCCCACCGGATCCTCGACCCGGGCAGTTCTACATGCTCGCCGCGGCCGGTGGATGGGGGGCCGGCCGCGACGAGCGGCCCTACCTACCGCGAGCCTTCTCGTTCGCGCGGGTCGAGCCCGGTCGCGCGGGGGAGGGGCCGTCGCTCGCGTTCATGCTCGAGGCGGTGGGCCCCGGCACCGAGCGCCTCGCCGCTCTCTCGGCCGGCGAGGAGCTGTGGCTGGCCGGGCCCTTCGGCATCGGCTTCTCCCTCGCCGCCGAGGCCCGCTCGCTGCTCGTGGGCGGAGGCATCGGCGTGGCGCCGGTGCTCGCGCTCTCCGACGCCCTCGGGCGCGACGCGCCGGTGCTGCTCGGGTTCCGCTCGGCGGCCCACGCCGAGGCGGCGGCGCTGTTTCGCGCTTCCGTAGCCGGCCTCGTCACCGACGACGGCTCGACCGGCCGTGCGGGGCTCGTCACCATGCTCCTCGAGGAGGCGCTCGAGGTCGCCCCCCCCGCTGCGGTGCGGGCCTGCGGCCCGCCGGCGATGCTCGAGTCCGTCCGCCGGCTGTGCGCGGAGCGCGGCACGCCCGCCGAGCTCGCGATGGAGTCGGGCATGGCGTGCGGCTTCGGCGCCTGCTACGGCTGCGTCGTGCCCACCCGCGACGGGTACGTGCGGCTGTGCGTGGACGGGCCGGTGCTCGACGCCGCGACCCTCGACACCGCGGCGGTGGCCTACGGCGCGGCCGCATGACCCCGGGTCCGGGCCGGGGCGGGCTCGCCGGGGCCGGCGGGGTCGAGCTGTGCGGGGTGCGGCTGCGCGGTCCCGTCCTGAACGGATCGGGGACCTTCGACGCCCTCGCCGCCCGGCGCGCGTTCGGCGACGCGCTGCTCGAGCGCTTCCCGTTCGACGCGTTCGTCTCTAAGACCATCACCCGCGAGCCCCGGCAGGGGAACCCGCCGCCGCGGCTGTGGGAGACCCCGGCCGGGCTGATCAACTCGATCGGGCTGCCCAACCGCGGCCTCGACGGGTTCATCGCCCACGACCTGCCCCGGCTCGCCGAGCTGCCGGTTCCCCTCGTCGTGTCGGTCATGGCCCCCAGCCCCGAGGCGCTGGCCGACCTCGCCGCCCGCGTGGCCCAGAGGGAGGAGGTGACGATGATCGAGCTGAACGTCTCGTGCCCGAACGTGAAGACCGGGCTGGTGATGGGGGCCGAACCGGTGGAGGCCGGCCGGGCGGTGGACCGCGTTCGCCGCGTCGTCGAGAAGCCGCTGATCCTCAAGCTCACCCCGAACGCCGCGAGCCCGGCGGAGGTCGCGCGCGCGGCCGAGCAGGCCGGTGCGGACGCCCTCTCGCTCGTCAACACCCTCAGGGGCATGGCCCTCGATCCGCGCACCGGCGCTCCGTGGCTCGGAGGGGGCACCGGAGGGGTCTCGGGGGCCGCGATCCGGGCCGTCGCCCTCGAGCAGGTGCACTCGGTGGCCGGCGCCGTGGCCGTGCCCGTCGTGGGGATGGGCGGCATCGCCACCGGGCGGGATGCCGCCGACTTCCTCAGGGCGGGCGCCACGTGCGTGGCGGTGGGCACGGAGAGCTTCAGGGACCCGGGTGCCGGCGCCCGGGTGGCGGCCGACCTGTCTGCGATTGTGGCCGAGAGCAGGGACTTTGCTCCGGCGATGCGCGCTTCGGCATGACGGTCGGACCACCGCGATCGACGTCGAGACGACCTGCGAACGCCCCTCGAACCATGAACCGACCGCAAGCCTCCTCAGGCTCAGGTCGAGGTCGAGGCATATTCTTATGTCCACCCGGAAAAAGGGGTGGACGGGGGCTCCGCCGCGTGTAATATCGCCGCGGATGGCCCCCGTTGCACAGTCGCCGCCGAGACCCGCGGGGAGCGTCGCGCCCGAGCGTTCGCTCGCCCAGCGGATGGACGCTCTACAGCGTGCGAACGCGATCCGGACCGAGCGGGCGCGCCTCAAGCGGGAGCTGAAGGCGGGTCGCACCAAGATCAACGGCCTGCTCCTCGATCCACCGGAGTTCATCCTTACCGCCAAGGTCTCGGATCTGCTGCTCTCGGTGCCCAAGTACGGGCGGGTGAAGGTCAACCGCATCCTCTCCCAGTGCCGGATCTCGCCGAGCAAGACGATCGGCGGCCTCTCCGGGCGCCAGCGCG
>JACCZP010000224.1 GCA_013695885.1 Thermoleophilaceae bacterium
CCGCTGAAAGAACACGACGAGAGCCGCCCGAGGGCGGCTCTCGTCGTTGTAGACCGGCCGGAGGCCGTCGAACGGCCAAGGCCTGAACATCGGGGCGCCCGGATTTGAACCGGGGACCTCACCGACCCGAACGGTGCGCGCTACCAGGCTGCGCCACGCCCCGCGTGCGTGGACGGAGGAGTCTATTCCCCGATCTGGAGGACGGACAGGAAGGCCTCCTGCGGGATCTCGACCCGGCCTACCTGCTTCATGCGCTTCTTGCCGGCCTTCTGCTTCTCGAGGAGCTTGCGCTTGCGGGAGATGTCGCCGCCGTAGCACTTGGCGATCACGTCCTTGCGCATCGGCTTGACCGACTCCCGGGCGATGATCTTCGAGCCGATCGACGCCTGGATCGCCACCTCGAACTGCTGGCGGGGGATCTGCTTCTGGAGGCGCTCGGTCAGCCGACGGCCGGACCCGTAGGCCTTGTCGCGATGGACGACCATCGACAGGGCATCGACCTGCTCCCCGGCCAGGAGGATGTCGAGGCGCACCAGGTCGGACGGTCGCATGCCGGTCAGCTCGTAGTCGAGGGAGGCATAGCCCTTCGTGCGCGACTTGAGCTGGTCGAAGAAGTCGAGCACGATCTCGGCCAGCGGCAGGTCGTAGCGCAGCTGGGTGCGGGCCTCCGAGAGGAAGGTCATGTCAACGTGGTGTCCGCGGCGCTCCTGGCAGAGCTCCATCACCGCGCCCACGTGCTCCTTCGGGCAGAGGATCGTCGCCCGGATGAAGGGCTCGTAGATGTCGGCCACCCGGGCGCGGTCGGGCATCTCCGACGGCGAGTGCACGAGCTCGTCCGAGCCATCGGTGAGGGTGACCCGGTACTCGACGTTCGGGGTGGTGGCCAGGAGCTCGAGGTCGTACTCGCGCTCGAGGCGCTCGCGGACGATGTCCATGTGCAGAAGGCCGAGGAACCCGCAGCGGAAGCCGAACCCGAGCGCCTGGCTCGTCTCCGGCTGGAAGGAGAGGGCGGCGTCGTTCAGGGCCAGGCGGTGGAGGGCCTCGCGGAGGTCGTCGAACTGGTCGGTCTCGATCGGGAAGAGACCGCAGAAGACCATCGGCACGGGCTCGCGGTAGCCGGGCAGGGCCTCGACGGCCGGCCGCGCGCGAGAGGTCAGCGTGTCCCCCACCCGGAGCTGGGCCACGTCCTTGACGCCAGTGATCAGGTAGCCCACCTCGCCGGCCCCGAGCGAGTCCACAGGGGTCATGTCGGGGCCGAAGAAGCCGATGTCGTCGATGTCGGCCAGCGTGCCCGTCTGCATGGCCACCACCGCCTCGCCCTTGCGCAGCTCACCGTCCACCACCCGCACGTAGGCCACGACCCCGCGGTACTGGTTGAACTCGGAGTCGAAGATCAGAGCGCGGGCGGGGGCGTCGGGGTCGCCCTTGGGCGCTGGGATGCGCTCGACGATCGACTCGAGCAGGTCCTCCACCCCGTCGCCGGTCTTCGCCGACACCCGCAGGGTGTCCTCGACGGACTCGCCGAGCAGCTCGGCGATCTCGTGCGCGACCCGCTCGGGCTCCGCGCCGGGCAGGTCGATCTTGTTCAGCGCCGGGATGAGCTCGAGGCCGGCGTCGACGGCCAGGTAGGAGTTGGCGAGCGTCTGGGCCTCCACCCCCTGGGCGGCGTCCACGAGCAGCAGCGCCCCGTCGCAGGCGGCCAGCGACCGAGACACCTCGTAGGTGAAGTCGACGTGCCCCGGGGTGTCGATGAGGTGCAAGCGGTAGGTCTCCCCGTCGCGCGCGGTGTACTCCACCCGCACCGCCTGGGCCTTGATCGTGATGCCGCGCTCGCGCTCGAGCTCCATCGAGTCGAGGAGCTGCGGGCGGTGGCGGCGCGGATCGACGGCACCGGTGCGCTCGAGGATGCGGTCGGCCAGCGTCGACTTCCCGTGATCGATGTGGGCGATGATCGAGAAGTTGCGGACGTTGGCGGCGGGAGAGGCGATCCACCGATTATGGACGGCGGGTGGGCGACATCGCAGGGTCCCGCGTCGTCAGGCGGATCGG
>JACCZP010000398.1 GCA_013695885.1 Thermoleophilaceae bacterium
CTACGAGCGGGCTAGGATGGCCGCGGATGCCTGACGCGCCCCCGAGCCTCGCGGAGCTCGCCGAGGAGGGGCGGGGCGCCATCGCCGCCGCCGGGAGCACCGCCGAGATCGAGGACGTCCGGGTGCGACTCCTCGGTCGCAAGGCTCCGCTGACCGTGCTCAAGCGCTCGATCGGCGACCTTCCGCCCGAGGAGCGCGGACGGGTGGGCCGCGAGGCGAACCAGGCCGGCGCCGAGCTCGCGGCGCTGCTGGCCGAGCGCACCGCGGCGCTCGAGGCGGAGGAGCTCGACCGCCGGCTGGCCACGGATCGCGTGGACGTGACCCTGCCTGGCGACCCGCCCTCGTCGCTCGGATCGCTGCACCTCATCACGCAGACCCGGCGGGAGATCGAGGACGTGTTCGTGGGCCTCGGCTTCCGCGTGCTCGAGGGCCCGGAGATCGAGTTCGACTTCTACAACTTCACCGCGCTGAACCACCCGCCGGGCCATCCCGCGCGGATGCTTCAGGACACCTTCTATCTATCCGGGGGGGACACCCCCCCGGATTCCCCCCCAGCGAGCCCTGGGGGAGGACCCCCGGAGACCCCCCAGGCAAGCACCGACGTGCTGCTGCGCACCCACACCTCCCCGATGCAGGTGCGGGCCATGGAGGCGCAGGAGCCGCCGATCTACGTGATCGTGCCGGGGAAGACCTACCGCCGCGACTCCGACGCCACGCACACCCCGATGTTCCACCAGGTCGAGGGGCTGGCGATCGACGAGGACATCACCCTCGCCGACCTCCAGGGAGTGCTGCTCGCGTTCGCGCGGTCGATCTTCGGCCCCGAGCGCGAGGTGCGGCTGCGCCCGCACTACTTCCCGTTCACCGAGCCGAGCGTCGAGGTCGACATCTCGTGCTTTCGGTGTGGCGGCACCGGCGTGGCGCCGGACGGGGGGCGCGACGGCCTGTGCAAGGGCTCGGGATGGATCGAGATCCTCGGCGCCGGGATGGTCGACCCGAACGTGCTCGGCTTCGTGGCCGACCGTGGCTATGACCCCGACCGTGTGCAGGGCTTCGCGTTCGGGATGGGGATCGAGCGGATCGCGATGCTCCGCCACGGCGTGCCGGACCTGCGGCTCTTCTTTGAGAACGACGTGCGCTTCCTCGCGCAGTTCGGCCGATGAGGGTGCCCGTCACCTGGCTTCGGTCGCTTTGCGACCCAGGCCTCTCCACTCCTGCGCTGGCTGAGCGCCTGGCGATGACCGGCACCGAGGTCGAGCGCGTCGAGCGCGTGGGCGTCGGCTCGCCCGATGCCTTCGTGGTCGGAAGGGTGCTGAGCGCCGAGCCTCACCCCGACGCCGACCGGCTGCGCGTGTGCTCGGTGGACGACGGCTCGGGCACACCGCGCACGATCGTGTGCGGTGCGCCGAACGTGGCTGCCGGCCAGATCGTCGCGGTGGCCCGGCCGGGGGCGGTCATGCCCGACGGGCAGACCCTCGGCGAGGCCGAGCTCCGTGGCGTGGTCTCGAGCGGGATGATCCTCGCCGAGGACGAGGTGGGCCTTGGGCCCGACCACGGCGGCATCATGGTCCTCGACGACGGGCTCGACCCCGGCGCCCCGCTGGCGGGCACGCTGCCGATCGCCGAGGAGGTGCTCGAGCTCGAGATCACGCCCAACCGTCCGGACTGCCTCGGCGTGTACGGGGTGGCCCGCGAGGTGCACGCCGTCACCGGCGCGGCGCTCGCCGAGGACCCCGCGGACGCGGAAGCCGAGCCCAGCGGCGCGGGAGCCGCCGAGGACGCGATCTCGATCGCGATCGAGGACCCCGATATCTGCCTGCGATTCACCGCCCGGGTGTTCGAGGACGTGCGGATCGGCCCCTCACCGCTCTGGCTGAAGGCCCGCCTGAGCGCGGCCGGCCAGCGTCCGATCTCGAATGTGGTCGACGTGACCAACTACGTGATGCTGCTCACCGGCCACCCGATGCACGCGTTCGACCTCGACGCGATCCGGGGCGGGAGGCTCGCGGTGCGCCGGGGCCGCGACGGGGAGCGCATGACCACGCTCGATGCTGTGGAGCGCGGGCTCGACTCCTCGATGGCGGTGATCGAGGATGCCGAAGGGCCGTCGAGCGTGGCGGGGATCATCGGCGGCCAGGTGTCCGAGGTCTCCGAGAAGACCACGCGCGTGCTCATGGAGGCGGCCACGTGGGTGGGGACGAACATCCTGATGACCTCCTCGCGGCTCGGGGTGCGCT
>JACCZP010000400.1 GCA_013695885.1 Thermoleophilaceae bacterium
ATGCCGGAGTCGTCGGCCAGCGCCGGCCGGCCGGTGGCCTCCGCTGCGGCCCGCGCCTTGGTGGCCGCGTTCTCGAGGAAGGTCTCGCCCGTCTCGGGCAGCAGCTCCACCTCGTCGGGGAGGGGGATCAACTCGTGGGGTCGGAGCAGTGCGCCCAGCTCGCGGACCTTGTGGGCGTTGCGCGAGGCGAGGACGAGCCGCACGGCGCCGGCGCCGGCTACTGCGCCGGCACGGACGCCGGCCCGACGGCGCGGTCCTGGAGCCCGCGCAGGTGATCGACGCCGTCCGCGGCCAGGGCCAGGAGGTGATCGAGCGAGGCGCGCGAGAGCGGCGTGCGCTCGGCGGTGGCCTGGACCTCGACGAGGCCGCCGTCGCCGGTCATGACCACGTTCATGTCGACCTCGGCGCGCGAGTCCTCGGAGTAGTCGAGGTCGAGCAGGGCCTCGCCGTCCACGACGCCGCAGGAGATCGCAGCGATCGAGCCGGTGAGCGGCACGGCGGGCAGCGCCTCGCGCTCGACCAGGCCGGCCAGGGCGAGGTGGAGAGCGGCGAACCCGCCGGTGATCGCCGCGCAGCGCGTGCCGCCATCGGCCTCGAGCACGTCGCAGTCGATCCACACCGTGCGCTCTCCGAGTGCCTCGAAGTCGACGACCCCGCGGAGCGCGCGGCCGATCAGCCGCTGGATCTCGACCGTGCGCCCGTCCGGGCGCCCGCGCGAGGCGTCGCGCTGCTTGCGCTCGCCGGTGGAGGCGGGGAGCATCCCGTACTCGGCGGTCACCCAGCCCCTCCCCCGCCCGGACATCCACCGCGGCACCTTCTCCTCGACCGATGCGGTGCAGATCACGCGCGTGCCGCCCTGGGTCATCAGCGTCGAGCCGTCGGCGCTGCGGACGAAGCCGGGCTCGATAGAGGACGGGCGCACGTCCCCGGCGGCACGACCGTCACTCCTCACGCCGCCCGCCTTCCCTGGCTCGCGGAGGCCACCGGCACCCTTGTGACGTCCCCGAGGGGGAGCTGGAGGAACCGGGTGCCGACGGTGCGGAAGGCCTCCGGGTCGCCCGAGCACATGAAGCGGTAGCGGCCTCGCCGACCCTCCTCGCGCTCGAGGCCGAGGCGACGCAGGGCACGCTCGACCTCGTCGGCGATGGCCTGCCCGGAGGAGACGACCTCCACGCCACGCCCCAGCGTGCGCTGTAGCAGGGAACGCACGAGGGGATAGTGCGTGCAGCCGAGGATGACCGTGTCGACGCCGGCCTCGACCAGCGGAGCGCAGTAGCCCTCGACGGAGGCCACAACCCGATCGTCTACCTCACCGCCGGCCTGGATGAGCGGAGCCAGGGTCGGGCACGGCACCGAATGGAGCGTGGCCTCGGGGTCGGCGCGCTCGAGCGCGCGGGCGTAGGCGCCGCTCGCCACCGTCGCCGGGGTGGCGAGGAGGCCGACGCGACGATTGCGCGTGGCCGCGGCCGCGAGCCGTGACTCCGGCTCGACCACGCCGACCACCTCGACCCGGCCGCGCAGGCGGGCACGGAGCTCCTCGACGGCCGCGGCGGTCGCGGAGTTGCAGGCCACCACTAGCAGCTTCGCGCCGTCGTCCAGGAGGATGTCGGCGAGCTCGAGGGCGAAGGCGCGCAGCTCGCCGGCCGAGCGGTCGCCGTAGGGGAAGCGGGCGGTGTCGCCGAAGTAGACGAAGTCCTCGTGCGGGAGGGAGACGAGGCACTCGTGGAGGACGGTCAGGCCACCCACTCCGGAGTCGAAGACGGCGACCGGCATCGTTCGGTCGGGAGCCGGCACGCCTCCATGTTGGCAGGCGTGTCGGGCGCCGGGCGGGCGGTCCGCGGGGGGGCGGTGCGGGGCGCGGGACGAGGGGGCGGGTGGCCGCGGTCGCGATTCGGCGGTGCGCTCGGCGAGGACCGGGCCGCACTCATACCTGCGGCGCACGGAGCTCACACATCCAGCCCACGGAGGTCACGAGCGGCACTCGCTTCGTAACGCGATGGCACCTAACCGCGAACTTGGTGTCCGTGGTAGTGGTCATGCCTCTCCTCGGCTCCCACGCTGGAGCGATGATGACCGGCGCTCGATCTGCAAGATGTCGCCCGCGCGACAGGCTGGGGGCGGTGGGCGACGTACTGCACGGGCCACGCGACCTCACGGCCACGCGTCCCGGCTAGGCCGACGCGGGCAACATCGTGCATCCGGCAGACGGCGAATCGGCCCCACGCCGCTCCTGGCCCGACGCGGGCGACATCCTGCACCCTCCCGGTGGGGTCGATGACGTGATCGCGCGGATCGCCGCCTCCCAGCGCGGGCTCATCACGCGCAGGCAGCTCCTTGCCGTCGGGCTCGGCCGGGGAGCAATCGCCGGTCGCCTGGCCAGCGGCCGGCTCCACCGGATCCACCTCGGCGTGTTCCTGGTCGGACATCCCGTCGCCCCACCGCTCGCACGGGAGCTCGGAGCAGTGCTCGCCTGCGGGCCGGACGCGGTCCTCAGCCATCGCTCGGCGGCTCGGCTGTGGTCGGTCCTGCCGGACGGTCAGGGAGACTTGGACGTCACCGTCCCCACTCGCAGTCGCCGGCATCGGCCCGGGGTGCGCGTACATCGGGTACGCCGGTTGGACGCGTGCGATGTGTCGAGACAACATGACATCCCGGTCACCACTCCGGCGCGGATGCTGCTCGACCTCGCAGGGTCGGGGTCCGATCGCGAGCTCGAACGAGCCCTCGCCGAAGCGGAGGTGCTGGGCCTCGTGACCCGTGAGACCGTGCTGGGAGCGCTGGCCCGCGCCCGAGGTAGGTCGGGCGCGGCGAGGCTCGCGGCACTCGTCCGCCGCGGCGACGGTCCGTCGCTCACTCGTTCGGAGGCCGAGCGACGCGTGCTTGACCTCGTGCGCGCCGCGCGACTGCCCGTGCCCAGAGCCAACGTCCGCGTCCGCGGGCATGAGGTCGACTTCCATTGGCGAAGCGAGCGCCTCGTCCTGGAGGTCGACGGCTACGCCTACCACCGCTTTCGCGCGGCATTCGAGCGTGACCGCCAGCGCGACGCGGAGCTCGGCGCGGCGGGTCTGCGCGTCCTGCGGGTCACCTGGAGGCACATCGTCGATGAGCCGGAGGCCCTCCTGGCTCGTCTCGCACAGGCGCTCACCTACAGCGTCAGGACGGATTGAACCGCGTCAGGACGATTGAACCGCGTCGTGCGGAGCGGATCGGCTGGCGGCGGATCGAACCGCATCGCCCCGGTGGGGCCCGATTCCGGGCCGCCGCTCCGTCGGTGGCCCAAGCCCGACCCGTGGACTGGCCCGACCTCTGGCCCGCCGCGGCAGCCGGCGGCCAAGCCCGACACCGGCAGCCCGACCGCCCGGCCCGGCCCGAGGCGCTCCCGGACGATCGCCGCCCGGGAGGCCTCTGGGTCCGGCGCGCTCAGAACTTGACCGCTCGCACGGCCTCCTTGATCTTCCCGAGCACGATGCCGGCCAGCTCCTTGCCCTCCTCGCCCTTGTAGTTCTTCATCGCGAGGACGACACCGGCCATGATCAGCGCGACGAGCAGGATCAGGGCGATGTACTCGACCGTGCCCTGTCCGCGCTGACCGAGGGAAGCAGCGCCGAGGCGCCGGGTTCCGGCAAGGGCGGCGCTCGTGGCGCTCGCCAGTCGTGCGTGCAGATAGCCCATGAGGCTGTACATCGGAGGACCTCCGAGGTGGGGGATGGTTGCCCCCGGCATGCTCCGCCGCGACCGGTGACGGCTCCAGACCCCCGCGTGACGAACCAGCCACGGGAGGGCGACATCTCCTTCGTAGCAACCCGCAACGGCCAGGCGTGTTGGGAAGGGCGGCGCAGGGAACGTGCCCGAGGCACCGCCGGCGACGGCCGCTCAGGCACGCTCGGCCCGCCTGGAGCGCCATCACGCCACCGACGCCCGCGGTTAACATCGAGCCGAGGCACCCGTCCAGCGAGGACAACCCATGCGACTGAGCCCCAAGAGAATTCGTGCGCGGCTCGGGGAGAAGGTCGACCGCGCCGCTGCCGGCTCATCCGTACCGGCCGGGAGCGAAGCGCCCATCGATACCGAGCAGAAGCCGGCCACGAGCGCCCGGGAGCGCGGCGCGATGCGCAGGCGTGCCCGCCGGCTACGCCGGTCGCGAGAGGTGCTCCTGCTCGAGCTGGGAGCGCTCGTGTTCGAGAGCGAGCGTCGCGGACGACGTGATCCGAACCTCGTCAATGCGAAGGTCGAGCGGCTGCGAGCCGTCGACGATGAGGCCCGAGCGCTGTCCACCGCCCTCGCCGAGGATCGGCCGATGATCGACCTCGTCACCGCGGGGGTGGCCGGCAGCTGTGACACCTGCGGCTCCCTCCTCTCGACCGACGCCCGGTTCTGCTCGAACTGCGGCACCCCTACCTCTCAGCGCGCCCGCCGCCAAGCCTCCACGGCGAACGGCGCGGGCG
>JACCZP010000401.1 GCA_013695885.1 Thermoleophilaceae bacterium
GGGTGGCTGCGGCTGTGGCTGGCCGAGGTCGGCGGCCGGCCGGTGGCGGCCTGGTACGGCTTCCGCTTCGCGGGGGCCGAGTGGTACTACCAGGCGGGTAGGGACCCGGCCTGGGAGCGCGAGGCGATCGGCTTCGTGCTCCTCGCGCACACGATCCGTGCGGCGCTCGAGGACGGCATGGCCGAGTACAGGCTCCTCCTGGGAGGCGAGTCCTACAAGGACCGCTTCGCCACCGACGATCCGGGCCTCGAGACCGCGGTGATCGGCAATCGTGTGGTGGGCCGGGCGGCGGCCCGGGCCTACGCCGCCGCGGAGGGGCTGTCCCCGGCCCGTCGCGGCCGGCTGAGGGATGCGGCGCGCCGGATCGGCCTGGAACGCTGATCGGGTCGAGCATGCGTCAGTGCGGCGCCCGCTACCCCCTGCTCGCCGGCTCCGATCGGGCCGGACTCCGCCCCGACCGGGGAGGTCTCAACCGGTGATATGCGCGGGCCGCCGGCGGGCGAGCGAAGCGCCTGGACAGGTAGCTCAGCATCGAGGGCGGACGCCTGCGGTACGCGCGGATGGCGGCGTGGGCACGCTGCCCCGTCGCGAACGAGAGCTTCCAGTCCATGGCGCCGCCGAGGAACTCGTGCGCCCGCAGGCCGCGCTGGAAGCAGTGCTCGATCACCTGATGGCGGAGCACGAGACCGGGGGCGAGCGAGCGGTGGCGCTCGTCGTAGGCGGTCTTCAGCAGCCAGTAGCGGTCCCCCTCGAGGATGGCGAGGTCCCAGGCCAGAAGGCAACCGTCGACCTCGATGCTCGAGACGACGAACTCCCCGCTCGCGTGGAAGGTGCGGGCGGCCGCGGTGTAGAACCGGCGCGTCTGCTCCGTGGACAGGATCGCCGTGCCGTTGCGTCCCTTCCATCCGCGGGCCTCGAGCGCGAACCCGCGCGACAGCTCCCCCTCGAGATCCACCGGTCGCTCGATGAGCCGCACGGTCGGAGAGTGCTCGCGGAGAAGGCGCCGACGCCGGCGCTCGAGCTCTCGCCACGCGCGCTTTCTCGGCTCGCGGTACGTCGCGAACTCCCCGGTGGTGTCGGCGATCGGAGATATCTCTCCTGGCTCGATCCAAACGAGCCTCCCCGCTTCCCGCGCCGCCGCTACGCACCGCTCGAAGACCGGTCCGTCGCTGGGCACCGGCGTGAGCGTCAACCGCCCACGGGCACCCGCCACGGACGCTCGGAGCACGGCGTCGAGCGCCGTAGGATCCTTGCTCAGCGGCTCGAACACGGGCGAGTGGACGTTCGCCATGACCTCGAGGGAGCCCAGGCGGCCACACAGAGGGAGGACCCCTACGAGCTCCTCCTCACGCCAGAGCGCACACACCGCGAGCTTCCGCGAGGCCGAGAAGCTCTCCCACCACGCCGTGAACCAGCCGTGGCGCTGAAAGGGCCCACGAGCCAGGAGGTCCCATTGCGGGCGAAGTGCGTCGAGGCGCCGCCGGTTCGTCACCCACTCGATGCGCTCGGTCATCCGGCGCTCACCGTACGACATGCGACGGATGCCGGACGTCGGTGACCGAGGATGATCCGCGGAGCTCGGGGCGAGCAACGGGACGGCCGGGCGGCCGTCCTGGCGAGGTCACCGCGCATCGGCGTGTGGCCGCCGCTGCCTCCCGGCGTCTGGCTGCGACGTCCGGCGCGTCGCCTGCCGTTCCCCCTCGAGGAGCCCGGGTGCCGCCTTCTCGCCTGGGGACGCCACGGGCTGTGGCGCGGAGCCACGGCGCTCGGGATCGGCTCCGGGGACGGGGTGCTCACGTCCGCCTACCACCACGGCTCCGAGGTAGAGGCGCTCGAGCGGACGGGGGCGCGGTGCTCGTTCTACGAGGGCACACCGGATCTCGAGCCCGAGGAGGACGAGCTCGACGCGCTCATCGATTCGGGCACCCGGGCCCTCCACCTCACCCACTTCTTCGGCTTTCCCCAGGATGCGGCTCGATGGCGACGGTTCTGTGACAGCCGCGGCCTCCTGCTCATCGAGGACGGCGCTCAGGCGTGGCTCGCGCACCGTGACGGCCATCCGGTGGGCTCTCACGGCGATCTGGCGATCTTCTGCCTGTACAAGACCTTCGGACTTCCCGAGGGGGCGACCATGCTGATGCGCGATCCGGCGAGGTCCGCGCCGCTCGATCGCCGCCCCGGTGCCCTCGCCCTGGCCCGCAAGCACGCCGCCTGGGCGGCCGGCCGGTCGGCGACCGTCACGCGGCTCACGGAGCCGTTTCGACGTACCTCGGCGTTCGATCCCGCGCGCGACCGCTCCCTCCGGGATCCGGAGGCCATGCCGTGGTCGACCACCCGCTTCCTGCTTCGGCGCGTCGCCGACGACGGCGCGGCCACCCGCCGGCGAGCCAACTACGGCGTGCTCCTCGACGCGCTCGGGGGCTCGGTGTCACCCGGATTCCGGAGGCTCCCCCCGGGGGCGTCGCCCTTTCTCCTCCCCGTCGAGACGATCGACAAGGCCCGCATGCTCGAGCATCTGCGGCGGCAGGGCATAGAGGCGCTCGACGTCTGGTCGAGTCCACATCCCTCCCTTCCCGTCGAGCGGTTTCCTCGGACGGCCGTCCGCCGCGCGCGGACCGTCGGGCTCCCCGTGCACCAGGAGCTCCTGCCCCGAGACGTCGATCGCATGGTGTCGGCCCTCTCCGGCTACTCGGGCGACGGCCCCTGAGCCGGGCGCTCGAGCCGCCCCCCGGTCGCCCGTCAGTCGGGCGGCGGCTGGACGGCGGCACCGTCCTCGGGCTCCCCGTCGCCGCTCGGACTCCGCCGCGGCACGAGCACCGCACGCCGGAACGTGGCCACCAGCGTGCCGTCCTGGTTGTAGGTGTCGGTGCGCACCTTCACCACCCCGCGATCCTGCTTCGAGCGCGAGGGGGTGACCTCGAGCACCTCGCTCTCCACGAACAGCGTGTCACCGTGGAACACCGGCGCGGGGTGCTTGAGATCCTCGGTGGCCAGGTTGGCGATGGCCTTGCCCGAGACGTCGCCCACCGACATGCCGAGCGCCAGGGAGTAGACGAGGGGCCCTACCACGACGTTGCGTCCCTGCTGGGACTGCGCGGCGTAGACGTCGTTGATGTGGAGCGGGTGGTGGTTCATGGTGATGAGGCAGAACATGTGGTCGTCGGCCTCGGTGACGGTCTTGGCCGGCCAGTGCTTGTAGAGGGCGCCGACCTCGAACTCCTCGAGGTAGCGCCCGTAGGGCCGTGCGCCGGAGGCCTCGCGGGAGGCCTGGTCGAAGCTCGTGGGTGCCCCGGAGGCGGTCTGCGTGGTCAAGGGAGGGCTCCTATGCGCTCTTGGACGGCGGGAGGGCTCGCCGCTCGGCGAGCGCCTGAACGGTAGTCAGGCGCCGCCGAGGCGCCGTGCGCCGGGCGCTAGATTCGACCGCGCCCGACCCCCGAAGACGGCGGCACCGTCGCCTCAGGAGGACCGCCCATCGTGCGACCGCCCCGCGACTTCGCGAAGCCCATGGCCGTCGGCGCGCCCGCGCCGCCCACCGAGATCCCCGTCACCCCGGCGCGGATGATCCACTTCTTCGACCCGAGCAACGAGAAGATGGCGAGCAAGCTGCCGGAGCTCGCCGGTCGCTGCGACATCCTCCTCGGCAACCTCGAGGACGCCGTTCCGGTGGACCGGAAGGTCCCCGCCCGGGAGGGGCTCGTGCGACTAGGGCGGGAGATCGACCTCGGAGAGGCCGCGCTGTGGACGCGCGTCAACGCGCTCGACTCGCCCTGGGTGCTCGACGACCTGCTCCGGCTCGTCGAGGAGATCGGCGACCGCTTGGACGTGATCATGGTGCCGAAGGTCGAGGGCCCGTGGGACATCCACTACGTCGACCGGCTCCTCGCC
>JACCZP010000028.1 GCA_013695885.1 Thermoleophilaceae bacterium
CTACACCTTCCAGCTCATCCTCGACGAGGGCGCCGACGAGTTCGTGCTCACCGTGGAGAACCCCGACGAAGCCGAGAACATCTTCGACTGGCTGTCGAGGAGCGCGGTTGTGCACTTTGACATGAGCCGTCAGGTGCTGCTGTTCGGCACGCGCAAGACGGGCGTCTGAGCGGCGTCCTCCGGGCGCCTCAGGGCACGAACGCCAGCACCCGCGAGGGGCCCCCGCTGCCGCCCTCGAAGGTCGGCGCGCCCCCCACGACCAGCGCGCCGGTCGGCGGCATGCGCTCGAGCCGGGCGAGGTTCTCGATCCCGTAGCGGCCGCTCGGCAGCCAGCTCACGTGGGCGGCGAAGTCCGTGCTCGCGCCGATGTCGAGCGACGCGGTGTCGAGTCCGATGGCCCGTACGCCCGAGCGCTCGTCCTTCAGGTACTCGGTGGCCTCGGCGCTGAAGCCCGGCGAGTGCAGCGTGCCGCCCTCGTCGGCGTTCAGGTAGGCGGCGTTGTTCCCGGCGCGCTCGCCCCATCCGGTGAGGGCGAACACCGCGCAGCGCTCGGGCAGCGCGCCGTGCAGGCGCTCCCACTCGAGGAGGTCGTCGGGCTCCACGAGCGCGTCGTGGTCGCGCGCGACCTTGGCGCGGATGTCGACCACCGCGACCTGGAGCACGAGGTCCACCGGGTCGAGGCGATCCACGGTGGCGCCGTCGGCCGAGAAGTGAGCCGGGGCGTCGACGTGGGTCCCGCAGTGCTCGTCGTAGGCCCAGCGGCGCACGAAGAAGCCGTCGTCGGCGACCGAGAATCGCTCGGCCACCTCGATCGGGTCGTAGGCCGGAAAGAGCGGGAAGTCCGGCCGCAGCGTGTGGGTGAGGTCCACGACCTCGGCCCCGCGTAGCATGTCGAGGCCCCCTCCCGGCATGTCGATGCCCCCTGCGCTCACCGCGCGCGAGCATAACCCGACTGTGCGCGGCCGGGCCGACCTCCTGCGGCCTTCGCGGCGGCGGTCCGCTCCGCAACCATCCTGCCTGGGTGCCCTCCTGAGGCACCCCCACAGGAGCCTTTGCGACGACCACCGGCGAGCGCAGGACTCAGCGCTGAGCGTCCATGAGCGCGCCGACCACGGCCTCGTAGAAGCCCTCGCCGTTGCGCGCCTCGGTGACCTGGACGTTGGGGTGACGCACGATCGCGCTCCGGATGTCCGGATCCTTCTCCAGCCCGTTGGCCACCAGGAAGAAGCGCCCGACGTGCTCGGCCACGTCGATGTCCTCACGCGAGTCGCCCACCGCGATGGTCTCCTCGCGCGCGTAGCCCCGGGCCGCCATGTGACGGGCTACCGCGTCGGCCTTCGAGGCCCCGCGGGGAATGAGGTGGTAGACGTGCGGGTCAGCGCCGAGCACCGCGGCGCCCCCGAGCGTCTCGCGCGGCGCGATCGCGCCGTTGTCCACCAGGCGGACCCGATCGTGACCCGCCTCCTCGAGCAGCCGGTTGACCTCGACCGCGTCGACCAGCCCGCGAAACAGGTGGGAGATCTCACGACCGCGGTGCCAGGGGTCGTGGTACTCGAGACGCTCGGCGTAGCGCTCGAGCAGGAGCGCCGGCGCGCCGGCGCGCTCAATCGCCTCGAACACCGTCTCGCCCTCGGCGCGTTCGACGTCGCCGCCGAGAAGAAGAGTCTCCTCCCCGTCCACCACCAGCCCGCAGCCCACCTCGTAGATGTAGGAGGACTGCCCGATCAGCCGCGCGTCCTCGGCCACCTGCGCCTTGCGACGGCCGGACTTGAGGACGACCTCGACCCCGGCGCGATGACAAGCCTCGAGCGCCCGCACCGGCATGAGCGTGAATCCTCCCTCGGCGTCGCGGAGCAGGGACCCGCCGTGGCCGAGCAGGGTGCCGTCGAGGTCGGCGTAGACGCAGCGGATGGGCACCCCGGTCAGGGCCTCACTCGCCGAGCCGGACAGGACGGAACCGAAGCACCAGCGCCAGCGTGTCGAAGTGACGGTCCACGTGAAGCACGTCGGCGGCATGCTGCTGGGCACACGCCGCGATCAGGAGGTCGGGAAGGGGGACGCGATGCTGACCGGTGGCTGCCAGCTCGCGCTGCGCCGTGCCCGCGATGGCGAAGGTCTCGAGGTCCATCCGGAGATGGCGGAACGCGTCGAGCGCGTCCTCGAGCGTGAGGTAGTCGTCTTGCGATCGAGCGCTGTACAACATCTCGAGGCGGGTCACCGCGCACATGCACAGCTCTTCGTCAGCCGGGCGCTCGGCCGCCGGCGGGCGCACGAGGACCGACTTGTCGACCAGCAGCAGCCGTGTCAACGCCAGGCGGCGTCGCTCAGCAGCACGTCGGCGTCGACGAGAGCCGGGAGCCGCTCCAGTGCGGCGCGCTGGCGCTCACGCCGGCCCTCGCGGGCCGCCTCGGCGAGATCTTGCGCCACCACGTCTCGACCGACCGCGGCAAGACGCATGAGCAGCTCCTTGCGGCCGGCCTCCTCGGGCCAGCGCCGCGCGGCCAGGTCGAGCATCTCGGTGAGCTCGCCGACATCGGTCAACGTGTAGCGAGGGCGAGTCGTCGGCACGGTGACGGGGTAGTGTAGCACCAGACTACTCGTGGTGGCGCACCGCTAGGAACGGCCTAGTATGCCGGTTGGTGCCCACCGCCCCGACCACGCTCCCCTGGCACGAGCTGATCGAGTCGGGGCGCGGTGAGCAGCTGGTGGCCCAGGCCCGCTATGGCGCGGAGGCCGCGCAGCGCGCGCCGTTCCCCGAGGACCTCCATCCCGCGGTCGCCGACGCCCTCCACGGGCGCGGTGTCGGCTCCCTCTACGCCCACCAGGCCGAGGCCTTCGAGGCGGCACGCGAGGGCCACGTCATGGTCACCACCGCCACCGCCAGCGGCAAGTCGCTCGCCTTCAA
>JACCZP010000408.1 GCA_013695885.1 Thermoleophilaceae bacterium
CGCGGGGGCCTCGAGGGCCTCCTCGCCATCCCTCCCGATCCCGTGCCCACGGCCATGGCCCGCGCGGCCATGCCGGTCGAGGTCCCGATCGCCGACGCCGTCCACAACGCCGCGCACACGGCACTGCTCGCGGTCGGGCTCACCCGCGGCGATCTCGACCTCGTGGGGCGGGGCCTCTCCGATCGCCTTCACCAACCCCGCCGCGAGCACCTCTACCCACGTTCCATGGAGCTCGTGCGCCGCGCCGCCGCCCTGGGCGCGGTGGGCGCATCGATCTCCGGCGCGGGTCCGACCGTGCTCTTCTGGTCCCAGTGGGAGGCCACCGGCGGGCTGTTCGAGGCGCTCCGCCGCGAGGCGCCGGACTGCGTGGTGCGCCGCGTGCAGTTCGTCCCGGCGGGCGCCGACGTGGAGGAGCTCTAGGCGACGCCGCTGGGCCCTCAGCGGGTCGGCACCACCGGGCCGATCCGTAGGTGCAGGTGATCGTCGTGAAGGGCGATGACCTGCACCCGGCCCCGTGGTCCTCGCAGACCCGTGCGGGGCCCGACGAACACGAACTGGGCGCCGGACTCGACGAAGCGGTCGACCAGGTCCTGCGAGAGCCGACGGTCGATCTGGTCGGGTGAGTCCGGGGGTTGCTCGCGGCGGTCCCGGCGGGGGTAGTAGATGTCGACGTCGCGGCCGTTCTGGTGCGAGGCGTGGCCGAGTCCGCCGAAGTCCGAGCCGAAGGGTCCGCCCCCCGGACGGCTGAGGTCGCCGATACCCACGCGGGGGGCCCTCGGATGGTCGGCCTTGTAGCCCGCCAGCACCCGCTCGAGGTAGACCACGAGCAGATCGGTGCCGTAGCGGCGGTCCAGGCGGTTCGGCTGCCGGCGCTGGATCGGGTCCCACGAGAAGAACGTGGCCCCCTGCGGGCGCAGGGCCACGTCACCTTCCGTGCGTCCGGCGAAGGGCTCGCCGATGGACCGCGAGCGCAGCACCGGCGTGCTCGAGCCCTTCGAGCGACTCGACGAGCGTTCCGGCTCGTCGGTGCCCGGGGGCGAGGGAACCTCGACGACTGGAGCGGTCTCGGCCGAGGGACCGGCGGGCTCCGTGCCCGCGTCCGGCAGCGGGCCGGAGCGGGAGGCGCTTGCCGGCGGATCCGAGGGACGGTCGCGGGCCGCAGCGATGGCGAGTCCGACGGAGCAGAGGACGACGGCCACGGCAGCCACGACCATGGCGGCGCGGCGGCCGGGGAGGCTCGAGTGCTCGGACGGGGGACCGGAGGACGGCGGCACGGACCGGATATGTAAGCGGGTTCCTTAAGCCGTGCCGAAGTAGCTGCGCGCGGCGCCGCGCGCCCGGCGGTCAGGAGCGCCGGGCACGAATAGTCTGACGCTCGTGGAGGGAGCCCTGATCGGCGTCGACGTGGGCGGCACCAAGCTCTCCGTCGCCGCGCTGGAGGATGGGTCTCTCGGGCCGGTGGACACCGCGCCCACCGAGACCATGAGCTCCGAGCTCCTGGTCGAGCAGATCGTCGCCGCGGTCGAGAGGGTGGGCGAGGGGCGGGCCGCCGCCGTCGGCGTCGGGGTGCCCTCTGCCGTCGAGTTCGCCTCGGGACGCGCCCGGGCCAGCGTAAACGTGCCCCTGCGCGACGTGCCGCTGCGCACCATCCTGCGGGAGCGGCTGGGAGTCCGGTGCTACGTGGACAACGACGCCAACTGCGCCGCCCTGGCCGAGGCCCACGAGGGCGACAGGCTCGTCACGCGCGAGCTCGTGATGTTCACGGTCGGTACCGGAGTGGGGGGTGGGCTGGTGCTCGGCGGACGGCCCTACCGGGGAGCGACCGGCGCCGCGGGCGAGCTCGGCCACATGATGGTCGGCGCGAGCCTCCGGGACGGCGCGCCCACGCCAGGCGAGCGCTTCCCGCAGCCGGGCTCCCTCGAGGCGCTGGCCCGGGGCGGGGCACTCGACGACATGGCCGCGACCGCGGCTCATCAGCAACCCGACTCCGAGCTCGGCCGGCGCGCCGCCCGCGGCGCACAGGTGAGCGCGCGAGACGCCGTCGAGGCCGCCCACGCCGGTGACCCGGAGGGCGGGCGCCTGATCAGGCTGATCGGCGAGCGCCTCGGGGTCGGCGTCGCCAACGTCATCAACATCTTCGACCCGGAGGTCGTGGCGCTCGGCGGTGGGGTGTCCGCCGCCGGCGACCTCCTACTCGGTCCGGTTCGCGAGGTGGTGCGGCGGTCCGTGCTTCCGGGAGTCGGGGAGCGCACCGAGGTGCGGATGTCGCATCACGGCGCGGTGGGCGGACTGCTGGGCGCGGCGCTGCTCGCCGGGCAGGAGCTGGCGGAGGAGGCGCGCCCCGGCGGGGAAGTCCTCACCGGGAGGGTCGGATGAGGATCGCCTGTGCCTTCGACCACGCGGTGGGGGGCGGGTAGACCGGACGGCCGCCGGGTAACCCATCGGAGATGCCCGCACTGACCGTGGCCGCCGATCCCGAGGGTGCCGCCGAGGCGGCGGCCGAGCTGCTCGCGCGGTTCATCGACGAGGCGCGATCCGCGCGCGGGGAGGCGCACGTGGGGATGGCCGGCGGGCGGACACCGCGACGTACCTACGAGCTCCTCGCGAAGCGGCTCGATACCTGGGACGGCGTGCACCTGTGGTTCTCCGACGAGCGCGTGGTCTCCCCGCTCGACCCCGCGTCGAACCACGCGATGGTCGTCGCGAGCCTGCTGGCCCTGGCCGACGTGCCCGAGGAGCGGGTGCATCGCGTGCCTGTGGAGCGGGGCGCCGGCGAGGCGGCCGCGCTCTATGCGGCGGAGCTGGCCGCGCTCGTGCCCTCCTCCGCCGACGGCGTGCCGACGCTCGACGTGGCGCTGCTCGGGCTCGGGGAGGATGGGCATACGGCCTCCCTGTTCGCCGGGGGCCCCGGCCTGGCCGCAGGCTCGGGGTCCGCCGTGCCCGTCGACAGCGCTCCCAAGCCGCCCCCGGAGCGGGTGACCTTGACCGTTGAGCTCTTGGCGGCGGCGCGCGCGGTCATCTTCCTCGCGGTCGGGGCGGACAAGCGTCCGGCGGTGGAGGCCGTGCTGTCGGGGGCCGACCCGGCCGTGCCGGCCAGCCTGGTGGCGGGCGGGCGCAGCGAGCTGATCGTGGACGCCGAGGCCGCACCGGTGGGGGACCTCGAGCGGGAGCCCTCACGCGAGGCGAACGGCGCCACGGGCGGTATTCACCACGTCGCGCTCGAGGTGCGCGAGCGGGACGCCGACGCCTGCCGCGACTTCTTCGCCCTGCTCGGCTTCGCCGAGACCCGTCCGCCGGAGGGCCTCCTCGGCCGGGCGCGGTGGCTCGAGCGCGACCGCCAGCACGTCCATCTGCTGCTCACGGACTCGCCGACGGTCCCTCCGGGCGGCCACCTCGCCCTCGTGGTCGAGGACTACCAGGGAGCGCTCGATGCGCTCCGCGCCGCGGGGCACCCGGCCGAGCCTGCGACCGAGCACTGGGGCTCGCCGCGGGCGTTCGCGCGGGGTCCCGCCGGGCACGTGGTGGAGCTCATGGCCTTTCCGCCGGCGTGAGGGCCCCGGCCCGGCTCGGCTCAGGGACCTCTAGAGGTCGAGGTGGAGCCGTAGCGCATCGTCGACTGCGGCGAGCGTCGACGTCGTGAGCTGACCCAGGACCGGCCCGAGTCGCTCGACCGAGACCGACCTGACCTGCTCGGCCTGTGCCTTCGACTGCACCCGCAGGCCGGCCTCTTGGCCCGGCAGCAGAACCTGGAACGGAAACACCCGGGCGACGTTGCTGGTGATCGGCACCACCGTGACCACGCCCCGTCCCAGGCGAGCAGCCACTACGTTGGCACGGTCATTGCTCACCACGATCGCGGGACGCCTCTTGCTCGCCTCACTCCCGCGGACCGGTTCGAGGTCCGTCAGCCGGACCTCGCCCCGCCGCATCAGGTCAGCCCGTCGCCGGCTACGCCCTCCCACCCGTCGCGCTCACCTGAGTCATCCCAGTCCTCCCAGGCTTGGGCGTAGGCCTCTTCCAGGTCGGAGCGCGGGAGAAGGCGGATGGCCTGCCGGAGGGCTGCCGAGCGGGACCGCAGACCCGACTTGCGGGCGTGATCGTCGAGGAGGGCCACATCTTCCTCGGGCAAGCTGACACTGAGCTTCATAGGGACATGCTACTCAGGTAGCAAACCGGTGCTACCACTGACCGCGGCGGTTCCACGCCGCCGGCGCATGCGGGCGCAACCGGCAGACCCGGTCGCGCCTCTCGCTGTACGTGGCGCTCAGCCCGAGGTGGACAGCAGCCGGTTGAAGAACGACCGGTAGCGCTGCAGGGCCACCCGCAGATCCTCGGTCGAGACCTGGTCGCCGCGGTCCCACTGGCCCTCGAGCGAGCGTCGCTCTTCGGCGAAGCCCTCGGCCAGGCGCTTCATCACCTCGGCGACGAGGCCGTCGGCCTCCTGGACGCAGTTGCGTGGCTCGTCGACGAACCCGACCTGGATGTCCTGCCACCGACGCTCGAACGCGTCGGTGTCGCCGGAGGAGAGGAGTGGCATGCCCCCGCTCGCCCCGTCCGTCGCGCCGGTCGAGTGGCCCTCCGCGGTGCCGGCGCCGGCCCCCGGAGCGGCTCCGCCGCCGTGCTCGTGCGCCGCCGGTGCGGGTGTTGCCTCCGGATGCCCTCCTGCGGTTGCGGGCTGGGCCGTGGCGGCCGCCTGTGGCTGGGCCGGGTGCGCGGGCTGACCCCCGCCGGGCGCGCCCCCGGCGGGTGCGCCCTCGCCGGCCGGCACTCCGCCCGGAGCCGGTTCACCCTCCTGGGCGTCGACCGATCGTCCGTAGGCCACCTCGTCGGTGCTTGCGACTGGCTCTTCGCGCCGTTCCATCAGCGGGTCTCCTCTCGGTTGTCGGCGGGTCGTCCGTCGCGGGTCCCGCCCTGCGGTGCGGCCGCATCGTGTCGGCCGTCGCCTCGGGACCCCGCCGCGTTGCGGCGGCCCCCCTCGACGCCGGCAGCCTGCTCGATCTCGCCGGCGTCCGCGTTGCCCGGCCCTCCGACCGGTCCATCGGCCCGGCCGTGCCCGTGATCGCCGTCCGCGGCCCCGCGCCGGCCGCCCACGTGCGTCTCGAGGAGCTCCTCGAAGAGGGACCGGTAGTGGACCGTGGCCTGACGGAGCTCCTCGGTGCTCGAGTCACCGCGCTCGGTGCGCTCGGCGATGGCGTGGGCGGAGCGGTAGTTCTCCGCCACCTCGGGATGGTCCACCGATATGTCCTGCGCGCGGCGGTCGAAGTCGTCTACCGGGTAGCCGCGCTCTCGCATGACCTCCGCCACCAGACGGTCGGAGTCGCGGACGGCCTGCTCGGGCTGGTCCACGAAGCGGGCCTGAAGCGCTCTCCACTCCTGGGCGTAGCGCTCGCGCGCTCCAGCCTCGAGTGGTCGGATCTCCAGCTCCGCTCGGCGCTCCTCACGTTGCCGAAGTCGCCCCTCGGCCTCCTTCTTGTCGCCGGTCCGGTCTATCTCACGGTCGTACTCGGAGCCGAAGCGTTCCTGAAGCTGCTTGCTGTCGCGCTTCTTCTTGGCCACGACGACGACCGCCGCGAGGACCAGCACGACCAGTACCGCCACCAAGATGGCGATGATCAATCCACTCATCCTCTCCTCCTTGCTCCGGGGTTCCCTGCCCCATCAGAGGATGCCCTCGTGGGGCGGAGGGAAACGTACGTCAACCGGTCATGACGCCACCTGAGAACGTGCCGCCCTCCGCCCGCCGCTCGGCGGCGATCACGTGCATCAGCGCGTTGATGAGGGCCAGGTGGCTGAAGGCCTGCGGGAAGTTGCCGAGGTGGCGGCCGGTGCAGGGGTCGATCGCCTCCGAGTAGAGGTTGAGCGAGCCGGAGTGGGCGAGGAGCCTCTCGCACAGCGCCCGGGCGCGCTCGCTCTCGCCGATCTCCGACAGCGCGGAGACGAGCCAGAACGAGCAGATCACGAAGGCGCCCTCACGTGCCCCACCCAGCCCGTCGTCGGTCTCCTCGACGTCGTAGCGGCGCACGAGGCCGTCCTCGGTGAGCTCCGACTCCACGGCGAGCACGGTGGCCCGCACGCGCTCGTCGTCGGACGGGAGGAAGCGGACGAGCGGGATGAGCAACACGGCGGCATCCAGGGCGGTGGTCTCGAAGTGCTGGCAGAACACACCGCGCTCATCGAGGGCGTTGGCGCATACGTCGCCGTGGATCTCGTCGGCGGCGGCCTGCCACCGCGTCGCGAGCTCCCTCTCGCCGCGCAGCTCGGCGAGGCGCGCGCCGCGGTCGGCCGCCACCCAGCACATGACCTTCGAGTGGGTGAAGTGGCGCTTCGGCCCCCGGACCTCCCAGATGCCGCGGTCGGGTAGGCGCCAGATCTCGAGCACGTGCTCCACCTGACGCTCGAGGATGGGCCAGATCCACTCGGGCACCACGTCTCGAGCCTTCATGTGCAGGTAGACCGAGTCGAGGAAGGCACCCCACACGTCGTGCTGCTCGTGCTCGAAGGCGCGGTTGCCCACCCGGACCGGTCGGGCTCCCTCGTAGCCCGATAGGTGGTCGAGCTCTGTCTCCGCGAGCGTTCGCTCGCCCTCGACCCCGTACATGACCTGCAGGGTCCCGTCCCGGCCCACGGCGTCGGCCACGAAGTAGAAGAACTCGTCGGCCTCGCGGTCGAAGCCGAGCGTGTAGAGGCCCCAGAGCATGAACGTCGAGTCGCGGATCCACGAGTAGCGGTAGTCCCAGTTTCGCGCCCCGCCGGGGGTCTCGGGAAGCGAGGTGGTGGCTGCCGCGATCATCGCCCCCGTCGGGGCGTAGGTGAGGCCCTTGAGCGTGAGCGCACTCCGCTGGAGATGCGGGCGCCAGCCGTGGTCGGGCACGTCGCCGGAGGCCAGCCAGCCGCGCCAGAAGTCGCTTGTGCGCTCCATCGCGTAGAAGGCCTCGTCGTAGGTCGAGGGACCCTGGGAGTGCCGGGACCATGCGAGCGCCACGAAGGCGTTGTCCCCCTCGTCGAGCGTCGACCGGGCGATGGCCCTCCGGCCCTCGAAGCCGAGCCGCAGGTCGGTGGTGAGCCGCAGGCGAAGCGGCTCAGCCGCCCTGTCCTCGGGCGCCGCCGAGTCGAGCACCTCGGCCACGTGATAGCCGTCGGAGGCGAACTCCCACTCTCCGCCGCGCGTCCCGTAGCCGAAGGCGGGCTCGCACTCGACCTCCACGTCCACGGTGCCGCGCACGCACTTCACGGTGCGCAGGAGCACGTGGTCGGCGTCCTGGTCGGTCGGCGGGCGGCGGTGGGTGCTCGAGCGGGTGCGCTCGTGGTGCCAGGGACCGATGGCGAGGGCGTCGCGGACGATCAGCCAGCCGGTACGGGTCATCCACGTCGTCTCGAGCACGACGGTCCCCGGCAGGTAGCGCCGGCCCGCCGGCACGACCGAGTCTGCCGGGCCCAGGCGAAAGCCCCCGGCGTCGCGATCGAGCATCGCGCCGAACACGCTCGGCCCGTCGGGCCGCGGCAGGCAGAGCCACTCCACGTTGCCGCTCGGCGCCACGAGCGCCGAGACGTGGCAGTTCGAGAGGTAGCCGTAGTCGGCGATGGGGGGAAACGGCGAGCGCCCCTTCGCACCGTCGCCGAGCCTCATCCGAGCATCGCTCGGGCGTGCTCGAGGGCGGGGTCATACAGCGGAGACCGAAGGAGCGCCTGGCGTATCCCCTCGCCGAGGATCCCACCCTCGCCGCGCGAGGCGCCGAGCACGACCCACGAGGACTCCCGTCCCTCGGCGCTGCGGCGGCGCGCGGCCAGGCCGCCCGGGCCGCGGTCGAGGGCGAGCGAAGCGCCCGAGGCGGTGTCGATCGACGCCCCGGCGAGGCCGGGGGCCTCCTGCCCGGGCGCTGCGTCGAGGCGGAGTGCGACCTCTCCGCTTCCCGTACGCGCCCGGCCCTCGAGGGTGGACGCCCCGGCGGAGCCTGCCGCCGGGCTCTCCCTCAGCGGCTCGGTCTCCCACCCGAGCCGGTCCGCGAGCCAGCCGAGCAGGAGGGCGCCGCTCGCGGTCGAGGAGGGGTGGTGGCGGACCGTGATCGCGGATATCTGCGCCAGCCTCCCGCGCCATTGCGGCGGGTCGAAGGCGGCGGCGAGCCGCTCGCGCCACGGGGCGGCGCGCAGCCAGGAGAGGTCCACGACGTGCGCCGCGGGGGAGAGAGAGGCGGCACGGTCGAGCCCCTGGCGGAAGTCGGCGTGCGAGCTCGAGTCCACGAGCACTGCGTCGGCCAGCCTCATCAGCGAGCCCATGGCGCCCGGGTGATCGCTCGGAGACCACACGAGCGTGTCGAGATCGGTCACGAGCAGAGGGTCTACGACCGTGTCGAGGTGGGGGAGATGTTCTTCGCCCACGTCGAGCTCGACCCGCTCGCGGCAGGGCGCGACTCCGCCCGGCGGGGGCACCTCGCAGGCCATGGTGGCGAGGGCGCCGAGGCGCCGACGCCCCCTCTGCACGCCGCATATCACCGTCCGGGAGGGGTGGTGGCGGCCCGCCCGCTCGAGGCTCGCGAGGATCTCGGCCCGCTGTTCGCGCTCCACCACGGCCACCAGATTGAGCGCGCGAGCCGGAGCGTAGGACTCGCTCTCGGCGTGGCGCTCGGCGAGCAGGCGGCGCAGCGCATCCCCGATGGCGGCCGGAGTCGTGTCCTCCGCCGACCAGACCGCGTCGAGCGCGGGCGCCGCCGCGGTGGCGCTCACAGCGGCCTCCACCCGACCCCCGGCTCGAGCAGGGCATCGGCTTCGCGGGGGCCCGCCGTGCCGGCCGGGTAGGTGGGGATCGGCCCCCCGTCGCCGCCCCAGCTCGAGAGGATCGGGTCGACGACCGCCCATGCGGCCTCGACCTCGTCGTTTCGGGCGAACAGCGTCGGGTCGCCGCGCATGGTGTCGAGGATGAGCCGCTCGTAGGCCTCCGGCGACTGGGAGAGGAAGGAGGTGCCGTACAGGAACTCCATGTTCACCGGCCGCACGCGCGACTTCGCCCCCGGGATCTTGGTCACGAGCGAGAGGGAGACGCCCTCGTTCGGCTGCACCGAGAGGATGAGCTGGTTCGGCCTCACCCCGCTCGCGTCGCCCTCCTGGAAGGCGAGGTGGGGGACGGGCTTGAGCGTCACCGCGATCTCGGTCGCCTGGCGCGTGAGGCGCTTTCCGGCGCGCAGGTAGAACGGGACCCCGGACCATCTCCAGTTCTGGACGTCGAGCCGCGCGGCCACGAACGTCTCGGTCCGTGAGTCCTCCGGCACGCCCTCCTCCTCGAGGTAGCCCGCCGCCGGGAGGCCCTCGGAGAAGCCCGGCCCGTACCGGGCGCGAACGGCGCGCCCCGGCACCTCCTCGGGGAGCATGGGGACCATCGACCGCAGCACCTTCGCCTTCTCGTCGCGCACCGGCCCGGCGGTCAGCGACACGGGCGGCTCCATGCAGAGGATCGACAGCAGCTGGAGCAGATGGCTCTGCACGATGTCGCGCAGCGCTCCGGCCGAGTCGTAGTACCCGGCGCGCGTCCCGATCCCGATGTCCTCGGCCGCCGTGATCTGGACGTGGTCGATGAACTGCCGGTTCCACAGCGGCTCGAAGATCCCGTTCGCGAACCGCAGCACCATCATGTTCTGGACGGTCTCCTTCCCCAGGTAGTGGTCGATGCGGTAGACCTGTCTCTCCTCGAAGACCCGGAGCACCGCGGCGTTCAGCGCCCGCGCCGAGGCGAGATCGCGGCCGAAGGGCTTCTCGATCACCACCCGGACGTCGGCATCGGGGCGGCGATCGAGGCCGTGGGCGCCGAGTGCCTCGACGATCGGCTCGAAGAACGAGGGCGCCGTCGACAGGTAGAAGACGGGGTTGAAGGCGGTGCCCGCCTCCTCGTCGCGCGCGGCGAGGGTCTCCGCAAGCCGGCCGAACGCATCGGGGTCGTCGAAGGCCCCGGGCACATAGCTCGCGCGCTCGAGCAGCAAGCGCAGGACGTGCGGGTCCGGCGGGCGGCGCGAGTGCTCCTCGACGGCCCGGCCGACCTGGGCGCGGAACTCCTCGTCGGAGAGCTCGCGCCGCGACATGCCGATCACGTTGAAGCGCTCGGGAAGGGCCCCCTCGTGGGCGAGGTTGTAGACCGCGGGGAGGAGCTTGCGCCGGGCGAGATCGCCGGAGGCGCCGAAGATCACGAGCGTGGTGGGGGCCACCGGGGTGCGCTCGAGTCCCGCCGCGAGGGGATTCTCGGCCGGGGAGCTCTCGGCGAGGGTGTCGGTCATGGTCATCGGGAGGCAGACGCGGGGAGCGATCAGTCCCCGCTGCCCCGACGCACCGCGTGTCCCCCGAACTGGTTGCGCAGGGCGGCGATGACCTTGGCTCCGTAGGACTCGTGCTGGCGCGAGGCGAACCGCTGCATCAGCGACAGCGTGATCACCGGCGCGGGCACGCTCTTCTCGATCGCGTCGAGCACCGTCCAGCGCCCCTCGCCCGAGTCCTCCACGTACCCGCGGACGTCGGCGAGGTCGGAGCCGCCGTCGGCGTATGCGCGCTCCGTCAGCTCGAGCAACCAGGAGCGCACCACCGAGCCCTGGTTCCACAGGTGCGAGACGGCCTCGAGGTCGAGGTCGTAGTCCGAGGCGTGCAGCAGCTCGAAGCCCTCGCCGTAGGCCTGCAGCATCGCGTACTCGATCCCGTTGTGGACCATCTTCACGTAGTGCCCGGCGCCGCCGGCGCCCACGTGCAGCCATCCGTCGGGCGGGGCGAGCACGTCGAGCACCGGGGCGAGGCGGGCCACGCCCTCCGGGGTGCCGCCGACCATCGTGCAGTAGCCGACGTCGAGGCCCCAGATCCCGCCGCTCACGCCGGCGTCCACGAACTCGATCCCGCGTCCGGCTGCCCGGGCGTGGTTCTCCTTCGAGTCCACGAAGCGGGAGTTGCCGCCGTCGACGATGAGGTCGCCCGGAGCGAGCAGCTCGTGGAGGGCGGCGATCGTCTCCTGGGTGGGGGCTCCAGCGGGCACCATGACCCATACGTGGCGCGGCGCGTCGAGCCCCGCGACGAGATCCTCCAGCGAGCCGGCTCCCGACGCGCCGAGCGCGGCCATCTCGCCGACCCGCTCGGCCCCGCGGTCGTAGGCCACGACCTCGAGCTCTGAGTCGCGCAGGATCCGGCGCACCATGTTCGCGCCCATGCGGCCGAGCCCCACGAAGCCGACCTGCATCAGAGCAGGCTCCGCACGCGCTCGGTGAGGCGTTCGAGCGCCTCGACCGGATCGCCCTCGAGCCGGACGCGCTCCGCGGGGAGCCCGTGGGAGCGAAGCGTCTCGAGGTCGCCGGCGGCCTGTGCGTTCTTCAGGGTGGAGAACGTGTACCCGGCTCCCGGCACCTCGACGTCCTCGGGCCCGTCGTGGAGGAGCTGGAGGAAGACGCCGGTGGGCGGGCCCCCCTTGTGGAGCTGGCCGGTCGAGTGCAGGAAGCGCGGCCCGTAGCCGAACGTGGTGGCGGCGCACGTGGCGTCACGGACCGCGACGCGGAGTCCCTCCGACGCCCGGTCGAGCTCCGCCGAGCCCTCCACGTATGCCATCAGCGAGAGGTAGTGCGGCGGCTGGAGGCGCCCGAGGAGGTGGCGTAGGGCCTCGTCGTCGGCCTCGTCGACCC
>JACCZP010000029.1 GCA_013695885.1 Thermoleophilaceae bacterium
GCCGCCCTCGCCCTCCCGCCGGTCGATGATGACCTGCACGTTCGGGTCGTCGCGGTAGTACTCGACGAGCCGGTCGTAGAGCTCGTCCGCCAGCGCTCGGGGCACGACCGAGTAGATCAACTGCCCACCGCGGCCACGAGCCCTCCCTCGGGGGTGACTGCACCGTTCCAGTCGCGGTCCTCGGGATCCAGCTCCTCGAGCTCGTGGCCCTTCGCGGCGAGGGAGACCGGATCCTGGGCGTCGCCGAGGTCCACGGTGTACCGATACCACGAGAGCTCCCACGCCACGACGATGGTGACGTAGCTCGGGGACTCGGGCTCCGGCGCGGCACTCACCCAGGGAGGCCCGAGCGTGCGCGAGAGCCCGGCCACCGTGCGACGGTGCTGGCTCGCGTTGAAGACCTCGAGCGCCCGCTCAACCTTCACCTGCGCGTTGGTGGGCACGGCGCGTACATGGCGCGGGCGCCGCCGCGGAGAGGCCAGGCGCCGGAGCGGGCCCCGCGGCTCGGCCGAAGGATCGTCGTCGACCGGCAGCGCCTCCACAGTGAGACGCTCCTCGACCGAGGCGCGGTCGACGCCACGGGGCTCGTCGGCCACCTCCCAGCCCTCGACGTCGGGCGCCTCCTCGAGCAGGCGCGCATGCTCGTCGGGCGCGTGCTCGTCGGCCTCGCGCTCGTCGGGAAGCTCCGGCTCGTCGAGCGCGTCCCCGCCGGTGACGCGATCGGCGCGCCCGCGGCCGTTCGAGCGCGGGGCTGCGCCACGGCCCTCCGGTCGCCACCCGCGCATCCGGTCGACCAGCCCGCGCCGCGGCTCGGGTCCGTGGGAGGCGGGTAGGTCCGCGTGGGCGGACTCGCGTATCCAGCCGGAGGCCTCGGCGCGGGCGACGCACAGCTCGCACACCAACCGCCGCTGCCCTCCGGGCGCGAGGTAGGGCTCGACGCGCTCGCCCTTGAGGACCGTGCGGGCGCAGACCTCGCAGGAGTCGAGCTCGTCGGTGGGGCGAAGCTCCTTGGCCATGCGCGGCCGATCCTAGCGATCAGCACGGCCGGGAAAGGGCCGCAACGGGCGCTCACGCGTGGAGCGCGTCCTGCCCTCCCGCCGCTGCGGCCACGACCTTCTCGGCCGTGTGCGCAGGCACCTCCTCGTAGGCCGAGAAGTCGATCGCGTAGTCCCCGCGACCCCCGGTGAGCGAGCGCAGGTCGGGCGCGTAGGAGAGCATCTCGGCCATCGGGACCTCGGCCCGGATCTCGGTCATCGTGCCCTTCGGCTCCATCCCCAGAGGGCGGCCACGCCGGGCGTTCAGGTCACCGATCACGTCGCCCACGCAGTCCTCGGGCACCGACACCGCCACCGCCATGATCGGCTCGAGGATCGCGGGATCGGCGCTTTCCATTGCCTGCTTGAACGCCATGGAGCCGGCGAGCTTGAAGGCCATCTCCGAGGAGTCGACGGAGTGATAGGAGCCGTCGTAGAGCGTCACTCGCACGTCCTTGACCGGATAGCCGGCCACGGTCCCCTGGTCCATGGCCTCGCGCACGCCCTTCTCGACCGCGGGGATGAACCCCGTGGGGATCACCCCGCCCTTGATGCGGTTCACGAACTCGAACCCCGCGCCCTGCTCGAGCGGCTCGATCTCGATGTGGCAGTCGCCGAACTGTCCGCGTCCTCCCGACTGCTTCTTGTATCGAGCGTGCGCCCTTGCGCCCCGACGGATGGTCTCGCGGTAGGGGACGCTCGGTGGCCGTAGCTCGACCTCCGCGCCGAAGCGCTCGCGCATGCGCTCCACCATCACCTCGACGTGGACCTGCGACAGGCCGGCCACGATCGACTCGCCGGTCTGCTCGTCGCGGCGCAGCTCGATCGTGGGGTCCTCCTCCTGGAGGCGCCGTAGCGCGGTGAACACCTTGTCCTCGTCCCCGCGGGTCCTCGCCTCGATCGCGAAGGCCATGACCGCCGAGGGCAGCTCGGGCAGCGTGAGCTCGATCCCTCCCTCGGCGGAGGCGGCGAGGAGGTCGCCGGCACGGGTGTCCTTCAGCTTGGCCACCGCGCCGATGTCGCCCGGCCCGAGCTCCTGCGCCTGCTCCGCCTGCTTGCCCTGGGGGACGAGCAGGTGGCCGACGCGCTCCCTCTGCCCGGAGCGGCAGTTCACGACGTGCGAGTCCGAGGCGAGCACCCCGCGGTAGACCCGGAAGAGGTTGATGCGTCCGGCGTAGGGGTCGGCCAGCGTCTTGAACACGAGCGCCGCGAGCTCGCCATCCTCGGTCGGCTCGATCGCCTCGTCGCCGGCGGCCACCGCCCCGCGCTTCGCGGGCGAGGGGAGATCCTCGACGAAGGCCTCCAGCAGGCGGTTCACGCCGAGGTTGCGGGTCGCGACGCCGCAGGTGACGGGGAAGATCCGGCCCTCGACCACCCCGCTCTTGAGCGCGGCGACGGTCTCCGCGTGGGAGATCTCCTCACCCTCGAGGTAGCGCTCCATAAGCTCGTCGGAGATCTCGGCCACCTCGTCCATGAGCTTCTCGCGGTACTCCTCGGCGCGAGCGACAAGCTCCTCCGGGATGTCGATCTCGCGACAGTTCTCGCGCCCGTCGCCCTCGTAGGCGTAGGCGCGCATGTCGATCAGGTCGACGAGTCCGCGCATCTCGTGCTCGCCGCCGATCGGGATCTCGGTGGCCACGGCGTGCGGCCCGAACGCCGCCTTCAGCGAGTCGAGAGTGCGGAAGAAGTCGGCGCGCTCACGATCGAGCACGTTCACGAACACGAGCCGGGCCAGCCCGAGCTCGGCGGCGCGCCGCCACAGGCGCTCGGTGTTCACCTCGACGCCCATCACCGCGTTGACCACGAACACCGCGGCGTCGCAGACGCGCAGGGCCGACAGGGCGTCGGCCACGAAGCTCTCCTCGCCCGGCGTGTCGATCAGGTTGACCTTGCGCTCATCCCACTCGAACGAGGACAGGCTCGCGGCGATGGACATCTGCCGCGCCTTCTCGTCCGGCGCCGAGTCGGACACCGTCGTGCCGTCGACGACCGAGCCGAGCCGGGTGGTCATGCCGGCCTGGTAGAGCAGGGCCTCGTTCAGCGAGGTCTTACCGCTGCCCCGATGGCCGACCAGGGCCACGTTGCGAATCCTCTTCGCGGCTTGGTGCCCCATCCCTCTCCCCCCTCGTGCGGCCCTGCGTCCGAGCCTATGTCGCCGTATCGAAAGCGTCGCTCTGTAGCCGCGACTTCAGCCTCAGCACGGCCTTGGTGTGCAGCTGGGAGACGCGGGACTCGGTGACGCCGAGCACCTCGCCGATCTCGCGGAGCGTCAGGTTCTCGTAGTAGTAGAGCGCGACCACGAGCTTCTCACGCTCGGGCAGCCGCCCGATCGCGTCGGCCAGGCGGTCCTTCATGTCGCTTCGGTCGACCTCCCGGGCCGGGTCCACGGCGTCCCGGTCCTGGATGGTGTCGAGCAGGGAGACCTGGTCTCCCGAGGCATCGGACAGCGTCCAGAGCTCGTCGAGCGCGACCACGGATGAGTTCGAGATCTGGGTGAGCGACGCCTGGAAGTCCTCGACCGTCGTCTCGAGGGCCGCTGCCATCTCCGCGTCGGTCGGCGCGCGATGGAGCTTGTGCTCGAGCTGCGCGTTGGCGCGCTCGATCTCGCGCGCCCGCGCGCGCACCGAGCGCGGCACCCAGTCGAGCGAGCGCAGCTCGTCGATGACCGAGCCCTTGATCCGCTGGACCGCGAAGGTCTCGAACTTGATCGCGCGACCGGGATCGAAGCGCTCTATGGCCGAGATCAGTCCGAGCAGCCCGTACGAGATGAGGTCTACCTCCTCGACGTGCGCGGGCAGCCCGGTGGCCATGCGACCGGCCACGAACTTCACGAGCGGCGAGTAGGCGAGCACGAGCCGCTCACGAGCCCGCTCGTCGCCCTCGTCCTTGTAGCGGCGCCACAGCTCCTTGAGCTCGACGGCCTTTACCCCTGCCTCCACCTTGGTCCTCTGGGCTTCCAAAACGGGGATCGATCGGCTCCTTAGGCGCGCGGATGGGCCTGCGCGTACGCCTTTCTCAGGCGGCCGGACTCTATCCGAGTGTAGGTCTGCGTCGTGGATATCGTCGCGTGGCCCAGCAGTTCCTGGATGGACCGGAGGTCCGCTCCTCCCTCCAGCAGATGGGTGGCGAAGGAGTGCCGGAGGGTGTGCGGGGACACTCCGCCCTGGAGGGCGGCGGCGCGGACCCAGCGGCCGAGCCGGCGGCGCACGTCGGAGGTCGAGAGCCGCCGGCCACTGCGCGAGACGAGCAGGGCGGGCTCGTCGCGACGGTCGCCCAGAAGCGTCGGTCTCGCGGTCTCGAGATAGCGCCCCAGCGCGAGGCCTGCGGGCTCGCCGACGGGCACTATGCGAGTGCGGCCACCCTTGCCGCTCACCCGCACCTCCTCCGCGTCGAGGGAGAGGTCGGCCACGTCGAGGCGCACGAGCTCCTCGGCCCGCAGCCCGGCGCCGTAGGCCAGCTCGACCAGCGCCCGGTCCCGCACCTCGAGCGGCTCGCGCGCGGGAATACGGGCCAGGAGCTCCTCGGCCTCGGCGGGCTTGAGCACCCTGGGCAGGTAATCGTCGCGACGCGGGCTCGGCACGAGGTCGGCGGGATTGGCGGCCAGCTCACCGCGCGATACGAGGTGGCGATGGAACGAGCGCACGGCGGCGAGCTTGCGGGCCACGGTCCCGCGCGAGAGCCCGCGCTCGGACAGGGCGCCCGCGTAGCGGCGGACGTCGCCGTGGGCGAGACCGCGCGGGCCGAGGCTCCTCGCGCCGGCCCATCGCGCGAGCTGGACGAGGTCCACGCCGTACGCGCGGCGTGTCTTGGAAGCCATGCCGCGGGCGTGCAACGCGGCGTCGTAGCCGCGGAGCGCCTCCGACCATTCGCTGGTCGTAGGCTCGGACGGCGTGTCGGCGTTCTTCGTCAACTACGAGGACGGACGGGTGGCCACCCGGGCCCAGTTGGTCGACGCCGGCGTCACCCCGCCCAGTGCGGCGCCCCCGCCTCGCCCCTGGCACCCGATCCGGGGAACGGGGGACGCCACGACGCTGTGGTACGCGGTGATGGTCAAGCGCGAGCGCGGGGTCTTCATCGGCACGCTCTCCTTTCGACACGGCG
>JACCZP010000055.1 GCA_013695885.1 Thermoleophilaceae bacterium
CGCGCTCGCGATACTCGATCATCCCCCCGGGAGGGCGACGGATCGCCGCTCTCCCAGCGCAGCGCTTATGGACACGACGGCCTCCCGGTGGCGTGCTCCCTGCTTCGTGGACGGCGGCTAGTGGCCCACCGTTATGCCGAGTGGTTGGGCCTGCACGGCGTACTTGCCAGCAGCGGCGCCCTCGGGGTCGGCCAGCCTGAGGACGTTCTGCGCCGCTGCGACGATCGCGAAGTCTTCCACCACGCCCGTCGAGTCGAGCAGGTCCTTGAGGCGCTCTCGCTCGACGTCCGGCTTCTCCGCGTAGCGCTCTAACGCCGTCTTGGCCTCCACCCGGCCGCCGAAGTGGCGCTCAACCTCGCCCTTCAGGTCGGCGCGCGCGCTCTCGACCGCATCCGACGGGCCCTCCGCCGGGTTGGCTGCGCCGGGGGCGAGTGCGGCAAGGAGCAGGTTAATTCGATCCATCAATCGAATCCTAGGGCCGTCGCTCGATGTGCGCGTCGTACCGGACGTCGACGACGAGCGCCTCGAGGCCATCCACCGCCGCAGGCGGGGCGGCAGCTGGCCTTTGAGCTTGGACCGGCATGCCTGGGCGTCGTAACCCCGCGTACATGCCGCTCCGGCGCGCTGTCGACTACCGAGATCCGCCGAAACGGCGCTTGCTCGTCAGCGTGGCTGTGGCCCCTGCCGTCCTGCGAGGAGTTCGCCCGCGCCGGCCCGTGCTGCGACTTGCGCTCGATGCCGATCACGAACAGTCGGCCCCGTGCGCGCCGAGATGAGCCTGGCGTGCCGACGCTTGGCACCGCTGGCCCGCAATCCCGCTCCGGCATGGCCGAAGGAGACATGTGAACCACCGCGAAACAGTTGCGCGTGTCTCGAACGAGCGCTGACCGGGCCGGTGAGGGAAGCGACGGGCGCACCGTCGTCGTCATCGGCGACGGGGATCTGAGTGATGAGACGGCGCGTGCGGTCGAGACCTCGGGCGCTCGGGTGTCCCGGCTGCGCGAACCGAGCGAGGGCGATGTCCGAGAGGCTCTGGGCGAGGGCGTCGCATCGGTGGCCGTCGTCGGGCGGGCGGATGCGATCGTGCTCCGGATGGCGCTGAAGGTCCGAGCAGCGTCCGACGAGGTTCCGCTGCTGCTCACGATCTTCGATGCGACGATGGCCGAGGAGGTGGCCCGCGAGTGGCCCAACACGCAGGTGGCCTCGCTCGCGGACATCGTTGCGCCGTCGCTCGCAGGGCCTTGCATCGACGGGAGCTTCACCGGCGTCAGCGTCGACGACGGTCGGCCAGTCGGGCTCGTCGAGTCCGACGGCGACGTCCGCGAGCAGCCGGTCCCGTCACGCAAGCCGCGCCGCGTCCAGGCTTTTGCGCGCGATCTCCTCACGCCGTACGACAAGAGCGCGGGGCTGCTGCTGTTCGGCGCCCTCGGGCTGCTGGCGGTGCTCGCGCTAGAGGCCGTCACGGCGGTGTTCGTGCTTCACCAGCCGGTCATCGACGCGACCTACGGGTCGGCGAAGACTCTGGTGACCGTCGACCCCAATCCCGAGGTGTCGGCGGGGCCGGGCTGGTACAAGCTGTTCATCTCGACCATGATGCTGGTCGCGCTCGTGTTAGCTGCCGGCTTTACGGCGGGCCTCGTGAACCGGGTGATCGAGCGGCCTCTCACCGGCCTCTTCGGACGCCGGGCCGTGCCCCGCCGCGACCACGTGGTAGTGGTCGGGCTCGGCCAGGTGGGCCTGCGCCTGTGCCTTCTGCTGCGTGAGTGCGGGATCCCGGTGGTCGCCGTCGAGCAGGACGGACACGGCGAGAACGTCGGCCGTGCCAGGGAGCTCGGGCTGCCGGTGGTCCTCGGCCGCGGCGCCGACCAGTCGCTGCTGTACCGACTATCGCTGCACAAGGCCAGGGCCGTGGCCGCGGTCACCGCTAACGACCTCGAGAACGTCGCCGTGGCCATGACCGCCCGCGCAGTCCACGACCGGATGCGCGTCGTGCTGCGCGTTGGCGACGGCGAGGTCGCCAACGAGACGCGGTCCCTTCTAGCACTCGGCCTGGTCCGCGACGTGCACAGGATCGCGGCCGCGCTCCTGGCGGCGAAGGCGCTGGGGCGCGAGGCCGAGAGCGTCGTCTGCCTTGGCGACGATGCGCACCTGCGCTTATCGGACGGCCGGCTCGAGCGCGCGGAGCTCGACACGCTGGGGGAATCTGGCGGATGACGTAGAGGAGCGCGGGGCTTGAATGCTTGCTTGCCAACGGAGGGGGAGGGATTCGAACCCTCGGGACCGGTGGACCCGGCCCAGTGGTTTTCAAGACCACCGCAATCGACCGCTCTGCCACCCCTCCGGCGGGCCGAGGCTAGTCCCGCAGCGCGATCTCGGCGGGCGCCCCGAACTCTCGCAGCACCTCCGGCACGTCCACCCCACCGCCCTCCCGCTGGTGGTTCTCCACCACCGCGATGATCGTCCGCCCCACGGCCACCGCCGTCCCGTTCAGCGTGTGAACGTGCTCTAGGCCACCGCCGCCCGCCGGCCGGTGCCGCACCCCCAGCCGCCGAGCCTGAAAGTCGGTCGTGTTCGAGCAAGACGTGAGCTCCCGGAACCGCCCCTGACCCGGCAGCCATGCCTCGAGGTCGAACTTGCGCGCCGCCGAGG
>JACCZP010000056.1 GCA_013695885.1 Thermoleophilaceae bacterium
GTCCACCACGTCGTTCGGCACCCCGATCGTGCGGCAGAAGACGTTGGTCGATCCCCCGGGCAGGACCGCGAGGGCGGTGTCGGTGCCGGCGAGCCCGTTGGCCGCCTCGTTGATCGTGCCGTCGCCGCCGAAGGCGGCCACCACCTCGACTCCCTCCGCGGCGGCCTCGCGGCATAGCTCGGTGGCGTGGTCCTGGGCCTCGGTCTCCACGGCCACGACGTCGTACCGGCCCCGCAGCGCGTACACCACGAGGTTCTTCAGCCGGCTCGAGACCGTCGTGGCGTACGGGTTGGCGATCACGAGCATCCGGCGCCTGCGCGCCGGAGTGCCGAACACGCGCTCGACGAGCTCCTCGGCGCGGGTCTCTACGGCTTCGCTCGGCATGGGCACGTAGAACCCCCGCACGCGGGGCGCGTTACGCGCTCGAGCGCCGCAATCGCTGCTGCCCGCCTGCTCATAGCCACGTGTCAGACCGATCGCGAGTGCGCCGCGTCGCGCCGCCCGGCAACGCCCTCGCCTGATTCGGGCCCGTCGCGACAGTCGCGACGCACGTCAGTCGCGATACGCGCGACCCCTCGGCAAGACCCGTAGGACGTAGATCACGCGCGCTGAGGGGTCGCCCTCGAAGCGCACGCGCCAATCCCCGACACGCAGGCGCCACTCCTCGCTTCCCGACAGCTTGACGACGTCGCCGCTCGGCGGTTCCCCGACGAGCCGCTCGAGCGCGTCGAACACGCGGCGGCGAACCGGCGGGTCAAGGCGCCTCAGGTCGCGCGCGGCACGAGGCGTGAGCTCGACGCGCCAGGCGCCCTCGCTCAAGCGAGCTCACGCCGGGCGCGGTCGAGCGCGATCGTCTCGCCGCGCTCTATCTCCGCGCGCGCCTCGCGCACGCCGTCCTTCTCCTCGTCCGGCGTCGGCTCGTCGTCCTCGGGAGCGTTGTCGAGCAGCTCGGCCAGTGGATCGCGTTCGCGACGACGCTCGGCGATGTAGCTGAGCGTGGCGGCGGCCTCGGGCTCAGATAGCTCCTCGATCGTTTGGCGTAGCTTCTCCTTGGCCGTCAAGGTCACGAACGGTAATGCGTTGGCCCGGTGGCGGCTTTCGCGCGACCTATCGTGACGGCCGAGGCGCCGCGTAGGACCGCGCGCCGACGCGTCGCAAGAGCGAGGTGCTCGGCCGGGGAGCGTCACCCATCGGCTTCCTCGTGTCTCTGTTGTCGGCCCGTGGGGGAACACGGGGACCAACTGCCGTTTGATCGATCAGCGGTCGTAGGCCCGTCCCCGTGGCAGCACGCGCAGCACCACGATCACGCGCTGCTGGTCATCGAAGGCAAAGCGCACCCGCCAATCGCCGACGCGAAGCCGCCATTCGACCGTGTTCAATCGGCGGATGTCGCCGCCGAAAGGGTTCGCGACGAACCGGTCCAGTGTGTCGATGATCCGTCGGCGCACCGGCGGGTCGAGCCGTCTCAGATCGCGCCGTGCAGGCGGCGTCACGGCGTACGTCCAGGGCTCGCTCAAACGATGCCGAGATCGCCCTTGAGCTCGCTGGGGGAGAGCGCCTCACCGCGCTCATACGCCGCGAGCGCCTGACGCGCGGTGTCGTCCTCCTCCGGGCTGGAGGGCTCGTCGTCGTTCGCTGCGCCGGCGAGCGCTCGCAGCATCGGGTCTGCGCGCCGACGCTCGACGAGCACCAGCGCGCTGGCGGCCTCCTCCTCGGAGAGGTCGTCAACGAGTGTTCTCAACCGCTCCTTCGCCGTCATCATTTGAAACCGTAGAGGTTGGGAGCGCTACCTGGGCGGCGTCGTGAACCGCGCCATCATCCGCGACGACATGTCGTCGCTTGGCAGCGAGGAGTGGCGTCACTCGGTCGCTTCGGTCAGCAGGTCGCGGAACTGGCGTGGCGTGAGCACCGGTGGGGTCGGGATCGACGAGGTGCGGCCGCTGGAGGCCGGGGATCGTCTGCTCGGACCGCTGGTGGGCCTATGACCACCTCGACGCCGATTGCCGCCAGGCCTGCTGGGAGCATCTGAAAAGAGACTTCCGCCGCCACGCGGAAGGACTCGCCGAGCAGAGGGCCTTCGGCGAGGCCGCCAGCGCGCTCACCGGCCGGCTGTTCAAGGCCTGGCGCGCCTTCTCAGAGCACCAAGACCGCTCGGATCGAGCGGGGAGCCGCCAACCCGACGGTGGCGACCCTGGCTGCACTGACCCGCCCGCTCGGGGCGAGCCTCCACCTGTCCGATCGAGCGGAGAGGGCCGGGAAGCTCTCGTAGCGTGCCAGGTCCCGAGAGGGTTCCATGCTCGACGCTGGCCTCGCCTCTGCGATATCCACCGCGTGGGAACTCGACGTCTGTGCCACACTGGACACATGGCCCACGCAAAGACCTACCCCGTCGAGCTCGGAGCTCGCGGTCGCCTCGTCCTCCCCGCGGCGGTGCGTCGCCAGCTCGAGCTGTCCACCGGTAGCCGGCTCGTCCTCACCGTCGAACCGGACGGAAGCCTGCGGCTCTACAGGGCCCGGGCGCGTGCTGAGCGGCTTCGCGGATTGCTGGCCGGAGTGAGCCCCGAGCGGACGTTGACCGAAGAGCTGATCGCCGAGCGCCGCGCGGAGGCTCGGGCCGAAGCGGACGGTGGGTAGCTCCGTTCTCGACGCGTCCGCCGCGCTCGCCTACCTGCGAGACGAGGAGGGTGCGGAGCGCGTGACGGAGGCATTGGGCGACGGGGCGGTCATGAGCGCCGCCAACTGGGCCGAGGTTCTCTCGAAGGTGGCTGATCTCGGCGAGGACCCCGAGGCGCTTGAAGCCCGGCTCGTGGCCGAGGGCCTCATCGGCTCCGCGCTCGAGATCGTGCCGCTCGAGCCACGCGACGCGGCAACGATCGCTCGCCTGCGGCCGGTGACGCGCGCTGCCGGGCTCTCCCTCGGCGACCGAGCCTGCCTCGCGCTCGCCGCCCGGCTCGGCCTCCCGGCCCTTACCGCCGACCGCGCCTGGGCCGGTCTCGATCTCGGGACTGAAGTGGAGCCGATCCGCTGAGGTCGTGGCTGACCACCCTCTCGTCGGCACCGCTCTCGCCGAGCTCGTGTGCGGCGATCGCGGGGTCGGTAAGCCGCATCCTCGTACGGCATCCGCTCGACGTAGAGGGTCGTGGCGCTGGGCTCCTTCTCGACGAGCTCCTCGGTGCGGGCCTCCACGGCGTCGGACGGCATGGGCAGCAAGAATCCCTCCTCCGTAGGCCGTTACGTGGCCTCGAGCTACCTCACGTTGGTCTGCTCGTCAGCCACAAATGGCACTCTGCGCAGAAGGTGGACCGCCCGGATCACGCTGACGACAACGCCGAGCTCCCGCGGCTCGGCGAGGTGTCGCCCGGTGCGGAGAACGCTCACATCGACCCTGACAAGTTGATCCGGTACGGATTGGACGCGGATCATCCCGTCGGGCGTCACAAAGGCCGCGGTATTCAGTGCGGCCCTCGATATCGCGAAGGACGACTGGGCCCAGACACTGCCCTTGTCGAGATCTCGACGGAGAGTGAGGTTCGCGAGGACGGCCTTCCCGGGCGCGAATTGCTCGATGATCTGGTCACCGTTCCCTACGACGCGCTCCATGTCGTCCAGCCCGCGGCCGCGACGACTGGGTAGGTAAGCGAGCGCCGCATCGCGTGGGGCTCTGGAACGCGCTCAGGACCGGATCAGCTCGAGCACGAGCAGCGCGGGGATCGCGCAGGGAGAAGGCGGGACGGCGGACGATCCGCGCCCCGTCCTCTCCGAGGTCCCCGGCCTGAAGCTGCGCAAGGCGGTGGTCTGGAGACGCATGGACGAGTGCCGCCGCGCGGGCGCGGCGCTCGGGGCGCGGAACCGGGCCTTCTCTGGCCGTCGGGCCGACGGACTCGCCCCACCACACCGTCGAGAAGGAGCTCGAGGGGCTGAGGCTCCGCCCCGCCGGCGCGCCCGGGGACATCGGTCACCGCGCGATGGCCGATGCGGAGCGAATGGGGGACCCTGGGAGACCACGACCGTCGTCCACCGCGACCTCCAGGTCGAGCACGTGCTCCTGGACGAGCGGGTGGGGCTTAGGGCCATCGGGGCTACGCCCTGCCTTCGTAGACGAAGGGAAGGTCCGCGTCGATATCCCGGAGACGTGGCGCGGTCGCGTCGCGCTGGGAGGGCAGGAGCTCGATGTCCGGCCATTCGACTCCCACGTCGGGGTCGTCGTAGGCGATCCCCGACTCGAGCGCGCTGTCGTAGTAGCCGGTCTGCTTGTAGAGGACGTCGGCCATCTCGCCGGTTACGCAGAACCCGTGTGCGAAGCCGATCGGGCAGTAGAGCTGACGGAGGTTCGAGTCGGTCAGCTCGAACGCCTCCCACTCGCCGAACGTGGGCGACCCGCGCCGAAGGTCGACGACCACGTCGACGATGGCCCCTCGGGCGCAGCGGACCAGCTTCGCGATGCCCCGACCCACCTGGAAGTGCATGCCTCGGACGACCCCGTGCGCAGAACGAGAGTGGTTGTCCTGCACGAACTCGTCGTGGATACCGAGCGTGGCATAGGCCTCGCGCCGATAGGTCTCGTGGAAGAAGCCGCGCTCGTCGCCGTGCACCACCGGCTGCAACAGCACCGGCCCCTCCAGCCTGCTTTCGAGCCGCCGCACGCCTCAGCCCGCCAGCGCCCGCCCGTACTGGCGCTCGTAGTAGGCGCGGTACTCGCCGCTTCTGATCGGCTCCCACCACTCGCGGTTCTCGCGGTACCAGTCGACGGTGGCGGCGAGGCCCTCGTCGA
>JACCZP010000063.1 GCA_013695885.1 Thermoleophilaceae bacterium
GGTCCAGCTCGTCACCGCGTTCGTCTTCACCTTCCTGCTCCTGCTCGACGGCCGCCGTCTGGCGGAGCTGTTCTTCGCCCAGCTCAACCCGGCGCACGTCCGGGAGGCGCGCACCGTGGCGGACAGGGTCTACAAGGCCGTAGCCGGATACGTGATCGGCAACGCGGCCATATCCCTCATGGCCGGTCTCAGCGCCTACGTGGTGTTGCGCATCCTCGGCGTGCCGTTCGCCGGGGCGCTCGCCGTGGTCATGGGCCTGCTCGACCTCATACCCGTCGTCGGGGCCTCCGTAGCGGGCGCCATCATCGCGATCTTCGCCGCGATCGAGGACTTTCCCACCGCGCTGATCGCCTGGGGAGTGTTCTTCCTCGTCTACCAGCAGGTGGAGAACAACGTGCTCCAGCCGATCGTCTACCGGCGCACGGTGGAGCTCTCCCCGCTTCTCGTCATCCTCGCCGTGCTGGTCGGGGGAGTGCTGTTCGGCGTGGTCGGCGCGCTGCTCGCCATCCCCACCGCCGCGGCCCTCGAGATCCTCGTCGAGACCTACCGTCCGCTCAGGCCCCCGCCCGAGGAGCCGCCGCTTCCTCCGGCGGACGGCGATCCGGAGCTGGGCGCGGCCTAAAGTCGGCTGCGGCGGGCCCTCGGCCCTCCGGCACTCGGTGACTAGGCTGGGGCGATGGCTCAATACGACGCGGACAAGGTCAGAGCGCAACTCGAGCGCCGGATCGAGGAGATCGAGAGCACTCGCTCGCGGATGCACGCCGAGGGCGATGGCACGCAGGCGAACGAGCTCGCCGACTACGACCAGCATCCCGGCGATGCGGGCTCCGATACGCACGACCAGGAGATCGAGGCCACCACGGACGTGTTCCTCGACGAGGAGCGCCGCCGGATCGGCGAGGCGCTCACCGCCCTCGACGATGGCACCTACGGAACCTGCGTCGTGTGCGGCAAGGAGATCCCAGCGGGGCGACTCGAAGCCAAGCCCGACGCCGTGCGCTGCGTCGACGACCAACGCTACTTCGAGGGCGAGCACCGGGTGGCCAACCAGCCGCCGACGGAGCGCTAGCCGGGTGGCCACCCTCTACCGCTGCAAGACGCCGGGCGACGCGCTCTGCGCCTGCGGAAAGGTCGCGCGCCGGCTGCGGAAGTCGGGGATCGAGTTCGAGGAGGTCCGAGTCCCCTACATGAAGCGCTACCGCCCCGAGGTCGCCGCTCTCACGGATCAGCGCTGGGTGCCGGTGCTGGTGCACGGCGAGGAGGTGGTGCACGACTCGCATCGCATCGCCGAGTACCTCGACCACCTGAACGCCGAGGGGCCGCAGGAGCGTGCGGGAGGTCCGGTCGGTCGTCGGTCCGCCTCGGGCGAGGGCACCGCGGCGCGAGGCTGATGGCCCTCCACGTCAAGCTCCTGGCGCGTGCCGCCCGTCGCTACGGGCCGCCGCTGGCCCACGCCGCCTACCGGCGCTGGCAGGCCATGACGCCCGAGGAGAAGGAGCGCTACCGCCGTCAGATGCGCGAGTACGCCGGTCGAGGACGGGCGGTCGCAAAGGGCGCGGCCGGTCGCGTCCGGGTCCGGGGGCGCGGCGGTCCCCCCGAGCCCCGCGCGTAGGCTTCGGTCGCGGACTATCGGGCGGGCTGCGTCCGGTAGCGAGCCGATCCGCCCCCCGGAGCCCGGTCCCCTACCCGAGCCGGTTCTCGAGCCCGAGCGGCGCGGTCTGCGGAGACTCCTCGGCCGGCGGCTCCGGGACCTGCTCGCCGGTCGGCTGGGAGACGCCGAGGGTGTCGGCCAGCTCCCCGGTGTCGTACATCTCGGTGACTATGTCGGCGCCCCCGACCAGGTTGCCGTCCACGAAGAGCTGGGGGATGGTGGGCCATTGCGAGAGGCCCGAGAGCTCCTGGCGGATGCGCGGGTCGGGCAGGATGTCGAGCGCGGAGTACTCCACGCCCAGCGCGTTCAGCGCCGCTGCCGTGCGGGCCGAGAAGCCGCACATAGGGTGCTCGGGGGTGCCCTTCATGAACAGCATCACGTGGTTCTCGCCGATGGCCTGCTGGATGAAGGCGCGGATCTCGTCGGTGGTCATGTCGTCTCCTCAAGGGTGGAGGTCTTAAGCGACAGGGCGTGGATCGGGCCGCCCACCTCGTCGCCGAAGACGTCGTACACGAGCCGGTGGCGGTCGATCCTCGACAGCCCCTCGAAGCGCTCGGACACCACTTCGGCGCGGAAGTGGTCCCCGCCGCCTGTGAGATCCTGGACCTCTGCGGTCGAGCCCGGGAGGGAGGCCTCGATACGTTCCTTCAGCTCGCCTGACGTGGGCATCGACGGCCCACCATAGCGGCGACATGAGGCCGCACGAAGATGACGGCAGGGCGATACAATGGGTGACGTGGTCACGTTGACGGACACAGCCGCGGAGAAGGTGACCGCGTTTCTCTCCGCGCAGAACCCGGCTCCCGAGGCCGGGCTGCGGGTGGGAGTGAAGGGCGGTGGCTGCTCCGGCTTCCAGTACGCCCTCGCCCTCGACGAGCAGCGCGACGGCGACCAGATCTTCGAGGATCGCGGCATCCGCCTGATCGTCGACGAGCAGAGCCTCCAGTACGTGGACGGCTCGGTCGTGGACTACACGGAGAGCCTCATGGGCGCTGGGTTCGAGGTGAAGAACCCTAACGTCGTGGCGGCGTGTGGGTGCGGATCGTCATTCCGCGTCGCCGACGAATCCCCCTCCTGCGGCGCCTAGGCGCCTGCAAACCTTTCAGATTCCTGCATCCTCGGTCGCTCGCGTGCTGAGGCACGCGTCGCTTCCTGCGTCCTTGGACTCCTCGGTTCTCGGCGCCTAAGGGCGTCGGCGGCGGGACGGCTGCGCCTCGCAGCCGCAGTTTGGCTGCGGTCAATGAGCCGCCGAGGGCGTCCGGCCCCGGGAGACCTGCACGAGGCCCCACAGTGAGACGATCGTCCACACGACCTCGAGCAGCAGGAAGCCGAGGTCCTGCTCCACGAGGGCCACCACGGCGAGTATCAGCCCGCCCACCACGTTGAGCACGAGGTAGGCCACCGAGTGGGTCGAGAGGCTCCCGCGCTGGGCGGCCACGAATCCGATCAGCACGAGCACTGCACCGACGATCTGAGGTATCTGGTCCATCGCGCGAGCGTAGGTCGCACCCACCCGGGCGAGGATTCCGTCCGCCCTGGTACCTACGGTGACGAGCATGTATCTCGTGGAGACGACCGTGGTCGAGGTTCTCGTCGCGTGCCTGTTCTGCGACGGGCCTCTCGACGATCCTGACGACCTCTGGTGCCCCGACTGCGACGACGGCGATGACGCGCCGGAGACGTTCGCGGCCCACGCCACCGAGGACCGGCCGCTTCCCGTGGCCGCCTGACCGACGATCAGGGCTGACCGCTCGCCGACTCGCGAGCGGGGTCGCGTCGAAGGAGCCTACGTCGGCACGGCGTCAAGGGAACGCCAGAGGTAGAGCGAGGCCAGAGAGCGATGCGGACGCCACGGCTCGGCCAGGGTGGTGAGCTCCGCCGGGCGCGGCAGATCCGCCAGGCCGTAGGCGCGCTCCGCGGCGCGGCGCACGCCGAGGTCGCCCACCGGGAGGACGTCGGGGCGGCCGAGGTGAAAGAGCAGGTACATGTCCGCCGACCACCGTCCGAGGCCCTTGACCGCGGTCAGCTCGGCGATCACCTCCTCGTCGGGGCGCTCGGCCAGCCCGGCGAGGTCGAGCTCGCCGTCGCCCACGCGCTCGGCCAGGTCGCGCAGGTAGGCCACCTTCGGGCCGGAGAGCCCGGCGGCGCGGATCTCCTCCGGGTCGGCGGCGAGCAGCTCCTCGGGTGTGGGGGCGCGGTCGCCGAACCCCGCGATCAGGCGCTCCCAGATCGAGCGGGCGGCCTTCGTGGATAGCTGCTGGCCGACGATCGAGCGGACCAGCGCGCCGTAGGGGTCGGCCGGGCGCCCACGGCGGCGGTCCTCGACGCTCAGCGGCCCGAGGCGCACGACCAGCGCGCCCATGACCGGGTCGCAGGAGTGCAGGTGCGCGAAGCCGGCGCCTGGATGGGCCTCGCCGCCGGCAGACGACCACGGTCCGGGCCGCGGCGAGCTCAGGCCACTCGCGCCCGCCGGGCGGGCTCCTCGCCGCCCCGGCCGCTGGTCCAGAACGACTCCTCCTCGCGGCCGAGATCGGTGGACGGGGGGTCGCCGAACAGCCACTCGCGCAGGATCAGGTGCCAGTTGGCGCGCACGTTCAGGTTGCCGAGTACCCCGAGCACCAGCGCCTCCATGCGCCGACCGAGCATGGCCTCCGGGGGGAGGGTCTCGCGGCGCATGACCGGCCAGTGGCGCGAGCGGGGGTCGCCCATCTCGATCATCAGCGCGCTCACGTACTCGTGCTCGAGCGTCACCTCCCGGTCCTCGTAGAACCAGTCGGCCACGTCGCGGAAGTGGTCCATCACCGCCTCTGGCGTCGTCACCTCGTCGTCGGGGTCGACGGCGCCCATCTCCACCAGCGCCTCGTGCACGCGCTCGGCGTCCCCCTCGAGGATGCGGCGGATCACGTCCTTCTCGACCTCCACCTGCTCGCGGGACACCTTCTTTGTCATCCCGAAGTCGAGGAACGCCGCCCGCCCGTCCTCCATCAGCAGGAAGTTGCCTGGGTGGGGGTCACCCGAGAAGTGGCCGATCCGGTAGAGCGACCCGAAGAAGAAGCGCAGCACCATCTCCCCGAAGCGGTTTCGCTCGGCGTCGTCGAGGCGCTTGACCTCCTCGAAGGGCCGTCCCTCGACGAACTCGGACACCAGCACGCGCTCGTGGGAGAGGTCGGTCATCACGTCGGGGATGACGACGAAGGGATGCCCACGCCAGCGCCGCGCGAACGCGCGCTGGTTCTGGGCCTCGTGCTCGTAGTCGAGCTCCTCGGTCACGCGCTCGCGCACCTCGGTCGCGGTGGCCTTGGCGTCCAGGCCGGGCGCCATGCGCTTCATGGCGCGGAGGATCAGCCCCATGTTCTGGAGGTCGGCCCGGACGGCCTGGGCGACGCCCGGGTACTGGACCTTGACCGCCACCTGGCGGCCGTCCTTCAGCTCCGCGCGGTAGACCTGCCCGATCGAGGCCGCGGCGATGGCCTCCTCGTCGAAGTCGGCGAACACGCTGCCAAGCTTCTCCCCGAGGTCCTCCTCGATCACCTTGCGCATGTCGCGGAAGGAGACCTTCGGAGCCTGGTCGCGCAGCTCCGCGAGCTTCGCCTGGAAGCGCTCCTTGGCCTCCGGCGGCATCGGCCCGGTGTCGATGAAGGAGGCCACCTGGCCGACCTTCATGGCCGCGCCCTTCATGTTCCCGAGTACCTCGACGATCTCCTCGGCGGCCTCGGCCTGGCGGCGCATGGTGGCCTCGGCGCGATCCTCGTTCGAGCGCGTCCAGTTGCGAGCCTTGGTGCCGTAGGCCCTCGCGGCCTGGCCGCCGATCAGCCCGCCGACCTGCGCAGTGCGGCGAATCCTCCCCGTCTGCATGCCCTTCTCGCGCTTCGCCACTGTGACCAGTCTACGGCCGGGCCGCCGCTGCGGCCCAGGGCGAGTACTAGTCTCGGCGCGTGGGCGATGCGCCCCTCTTCGCGCTCGAGGAGGTCTCGGTAGCCCGCGGCGGGGCGGCCGTGCTCGACGGCCTCTCGCTTGTTCTCGACGAGGGGTCGACCTGCGTCGCCGGACCCTCGGGCGCGGGGAAGTCGACGCTCCTGCGGTTGCTGAACCGCCTGCGCGAGCC
>JACCZP010000075.1 GCA_013695885.1 Thermoleophilaceae bacterium
GCCGCCCGGGTGTCCGCCCGCGCCGGCGTTGGGGCGCTGCGGCTGGACCCTCACGCCCGCCCGCCGCGCCTGCCCGGCCCCGAGTGGGTCTCGGTGCGCCCGCTGCTCGCCGGCATCTGCGGGTCAGACCAGGCGCTCGTGACCGGCGAGGCCTCACCCTACCTCGCCGCGCTCACGTCCGGGCCCTTCGTGCCCGGTCACGAGGTGGTGGGGCACGTGGCCTCGGGCGAGGGCCGCGGGCGCCGTGTGGTGGTCGAGCCTGCGCTCGGGTGTCAGGCGCGCGGCATCGAGCCGCCGTGTCCCGAGTGCGAGGAGGGGCTGTACGCGCTGTGCCGCAACCTCACCGGCGGGGACGTCTCCGCCGGCCTCCAGATCGGCTTCTGCCGCGACACGTGTGGCGGGTGGAGCGAGGGGCTGACCGCACACGCCTCGCAGCTCCACCCGATCCCCGACGACCTCTCCGACGAGGACGCCGTGCTCGTCGAGCCGCTGGCCTGCGCCCTCCACGCCGCCCGCCGGGCCGAGCCCCGACCGGGCCAGGTGATCGCCGTGATCGGGGCGGGCACGATCGGCCTGCTGTGCGTGGCCGCGCTGCGGGCGGTCGAGCCCGAGGCCACCGTCCTGTGCGTGGCCAAGCACCAGGCCCAGGAGCTCGAGGCGCGGCGGCTCGGAGCCGACCACACCGCCGGGACCGGACGGCTGCACCTCGAGGGGGCCCGGATATGCGGCGCGCGCCGGCTCGTGGGCCCGCTCGGACGCGAGCTGCTGCTGGGCGGGTTCGACCGCGTGCTCGACTGCGTGGGCTCCGGGTCGTCGCTCGAGGCGGCGATCACCGCGGTGCGCCCGCGCGGGCGGGTGATACTGGTGGGGATGCCCGGCTCGATCTCCGCCGACCTCGCGCTCGCCTGGCAGCGGGAGGTACGCATCGACGGCGCATACGGGTACCGGCGCGACTTCCCCGAGGCCATCGAGCTGGCCCGCAGCCTTCGCCTCGGGCGGCTCGTGGGCCGCGGGTGGCACCTGCGTGACTTCCGCGAGGCTCTGGCAGACGCTCCGCGCGCCGCCCGGGCCGGTCGCGTGAAGACCGTTTTCGACCTGAGGAGCGACGGGTGAGCCGTGTCGAGCGGCGTACCGCGGGGTCGGGGACCGAGGAGGATGCGGAGCGGGCGGAGGATGGCTCCGAGGTCGAGGGCGGGGAGGCTCGTGGCTCCGCGCCGGCACCGGCCTCGGCCGCGGGTCGGCGAGGCAAGGGCGTACGCCGCCGGTCCGAAGGCGACGGTGCGAAGGCGCCGGAGCCGACCCGCGCTGAGTCGAGCCCGCACTCCTCGACGGAGGCCGTCGATCCCGCCGAGGCCGCCGCGGCGACGGAGGCCGCTGAGCCGGCCGAGACCGCCGATCTGGCCGAGCCCCCCGAGGAGCGCCCACCGCGACGGGGGCCGATCGTCCCGCGCCCGCCGATGGTCGAGCGCGTGCGTTCCTCCCGATCGCCCGCGCCGGGGTCGGGACGCGAGGCCTCCGTGGTGGAGATCACCTCCTCGTCGCCCCCCACGGTGTTCCACTCGGGCGAGTCCTTCCGGCTGGAGCGCCTGCCGGTGGGCACGCGGGTGGTCTATCCGCCCCCGCCGATGCGCGGCCTCGCGGACGTCGACGCCGCGATCGCCGCCACGCTCGACGCGCCGCTCGACATGGACCCCCTCGACGCCCACCTGCGTCCGGGGATGCGCCTGACCATCGCCTTCGACGACCTATCGGTCCCGCTGCCGCCCATGCGCACCCCGGACGTGCGCCAGCTCGTGATCGAGCAGGTGCTCGAGCGTGCGTACCGCGCGGGGGTGGACGACATACACCTGATCGCCGCCCTGGCCCTGCACCGGCGCATGACGCCGACCGAGCTGCGCCGCGCGGTCGGCGCCCGGGTGTTCGACGCCTTCCACCCCGACCGTCTCTACAACCACGACGCCGAGGACCCCGAGGGCAACGTGGAGGTAGGGGAGACCGATCACGCCGAGCCGGTCACGCTCAACCGCCGCGCGGCGGAGTCGGACCTCCTCGTCTACGTCCACGTGGTTACCGCCTCCCTCCAGGGCGGCCCGAAGTCCACGGCCATCGGGCTCGGCACCTACCGCTCGATCAGCGCGCATCACAACGTCCACTCGATGCGCCACTCGCGGTCGTTCATCGATCCCCCGAAGTCCGAGCTCCACCGCTCCTCGGGTCGCCAGGGCGCGATGATCGAGGCGGCGGTCCCGGTGTTCCACGTCGAGGCCACGCACAACAACGACATGTACGGCGACCCACTTCGCTTCCTGGCCAAGCCGGAGGCGCGATGGACCTCACGCGAGCAGGCCACCTTCGCTGCGGTGAAGCGGGCCACGGACCGGATGCCCACGCGCGCGCGCCGCACCGCGTTCCAGCGCCAGGCCGCCCCGTACGCCGTCACCAGCGTGGCGGCGGGCGCCATCGGGCCCGTGCACGAGGTGACGATGGCCCGCGTGGCCGAGCAGGGAGCGGTGCGCGTGCAGGGCCAGGCCGACGTGGTGACCGCCGGGCTTCCCTACATCGGCCCCTACAACGTGAACTCGATCCTCAACCCGGTGCTCGTCATGTGCCTCGGGCTCGGGTACTTCTTCAACCTCTACAAGGGCAGGCCGCTCGTGCGCGAGGGTGGGGTGCTGATCTTCACCCATCCGGTCGAGCGCGAGTTCCATCCGGTCCACCATCCGTCCTACATCGACTTCTACGAGGAGGTGCTGGCCGACACCACCGACATCGAGGAGATCGAGCGCCGCCACGAGCGCGCCTACGCCGAGGACGAGTGGTATCGCCACCTCTACCGGACGGGCAACGCCTACCACGGCGTCCACCCGTTCTACATGTGGTACTGGGGCGCGCACGCGCTTCAGCACGTCGGTGAGGTGATCTTCGTCGGAGGGAACCCGGCGGCCTGCCGGCGGATGGGCTTCCGCCGCGCGGACACCATGCGGGACGCCATCGAGATGGCCGAGCACGTGGTCGGGCGCGAGCCGTCGATAACCCACTTCCATTGCCCGCCGATCTTCTACGCGGAGGTCGAGTGAGGATCGCGACGCCCGGTCACCGGCGGCGGGCCGGCAGGTCGTGAGGTTCGCCGAGGGCGGACGTGCGCTCGAGCGCCTGGCCGGGCGCTCGGGCGGGCGAGCGCCGCGTCCGCCGCGTCGCTGGCGGACGCTGCGCGCCGGGCCCGACCCGTGGCGCGAGGCGCCGAGCGAGGCCCCCGACCAGGCCTGGCTACGCCGGCGCGGCCCCTCGCTGGTGCGCGGTGGGCTCCAGCAGGGCCTGCTCTTCCCGGCCACGCGGGTGTTCACCGCCCCGATCGTCGAGGGCGCCGACGATCTCGCCCACGCCCCCCAGCCGGCGGTCATCGCCCCGAACCACGGCTCGGACGTGGACACCCCGCTCGTGCTCCTCTCCCTACCGCACTCATGGCGGTCGCGGACCCTCGTGGGCGCGGCATCGGACCGCTTCTACCGCAATCGCTTCTTCGCGGTCATGACCGGCCTGTGGATCAACACCTTCCCCTTCGACCGCTCGGGGGACGGGCGCGGGATCGCGGCCGCCGCCGAGCTGCTGCGTGACGGACACAACGTGCTGCTCTATCCCCAGGGCACGCGCTCGGCGGGCACCACCGAGGGCTTTCGGTCGGGTGTGGCCCGGCTCTGCGTGGCCACCGGGGCGCCGCTCGTGCCCGTGCACGTGTCGGGCACGGCGCTGATCATGCCGAAGGACCGCGGGCTGTCGCGCCGGGGGACCGCTCGGGTGCGGTTCGGCCGCCCGCTCATGCCGCGAGATGGCGAGGAGATCGAGGAGTTCCTGGAGCGCGCGAACGAGGCCGTGGCGGAGTTGGGCGGGCGGGGCCGCGACGGGCGCAGGACGGGCCGCGGTTAGAGCTCCACCCGCCGAAGGTCGCGAACCGGACACGGCGGCGGCTCGGTCGACGCGGCGTAGCGCTCCCACTCTCCTTCCTCGAGGCCCCGGAACCCGCGCTCCACACTTTCGAGGTAGCCCCGGGAGATCACCGCGCCCCCCGTGGCCAGGCCGCTCCGCAGGCGCTCCCGAGCGTCGGGGCGGCCTACGAAGGTCCATACGCGAGCCCCGACGGCAGGCCGCACGAGGTCGGTCACGTCGACGCGGCGGTAGTTGCGCTCGCGCCGATCGAGCGTCCGGAGGTCCTCACCGGTGACCGGGGCCAGGACGCCGTTGACCGCTGCGCCGGGGTCGGGGACGACGTCGAGGAACGCGACCATCACCGCCGGCGGCTCGCCGGTGTCGGGATCGAGGTAGCGCTTGTAGCCGGGGATGGCGACCCCGTTGTCCATCGCCACTCCCCAGACGCGGCGGTGGGCGGCCAGGTTCGCCACCCATCCGTGCGCGGCGAGCTCACGCGTGGGGCGGAAGTCGGTCTCGGCCGCGAGCGACCCGTAGCCGAACATGAGCTCGGTGATCGCGGCCCCTCAGCCCGTTCCGCCACGCTCGAGGTCGAGCGGCCAGGGCCCGGGACGGCAGCCGCCGAGGCCCTTGGTCTGCTGAAGCATCACCGGCGCTCGGGCCCCGCGACGGGGGCAGCTCGAGTGCCCATGACCCAGGCCGTGACCCACCTCGTGATTCACCATGTAGCGCCGGTACTCGGCAAGGCGTCCGCGGTAGCCGGTCGCGCCTCCGGTCCACCGGCCTGCGTTCAGCACCGCCCGCCCGGCGTGGAAGCACGAGTAGCGCCGCCGAGTCTGGAGGGGAGCACAGAGGCGATCGGTGGTCGCGGGGCTCGCGAGGGTGACCCTGAACGCGACCGCGCCCTCGTCCACGCGGCGGAAGGCTCGCACTCCGGGGGAGCGCCAGCCGCGCCGATCGGCCAGAGTGCGCTCGACCACGGTCGCGAAGCGCCGTGGCGAGATCCCGAGCCCGCCCTCGACCTCGACCGCGTAGAGCTGCAACGGTCCCGAGCCCGAGCGGCGGCTCGTACCCGGGACGGCGCGGAGCTTGCCCGTCCCGCGACGGGCGGACCGCACCCGTCGCCTCGCTGATGCGGGCTCGAGCCGTGGCGGCCCGAAGAGGGACGCGAAGCTCGTCGGCCGGCGCAGCCGCGGAGTAGGGACTTCGGCGGCGCCGGCTCGCTCGCCTGCGGTCAGAGGGGCTGGGGACGGCCCCGCCCGGCTCAGCATCCATCCGCCGACGACGACCAGCGAGAGCACCGTCATTGCCGTCGCGAGCGGGCGCGCTCTGCGGCGACGCCTGCGGGTGGAGATGAACGGGGAGGACGGGATCAAGACGCGAGGCTCGGGTGCCCGGAAGGGTAAGGACGACCCTCCCGAGGGGACCGACTCCCTCGGGGTGCTCGTCCGATAACTACACGGCACGTGTCGGCGTGTGTATGCTGCCCGAGCAATGGACGCCGGAGGTCACCGACTGAACATCACCCTGGACGCCGAGCACGCGGCGAAGCTCGCAAGCCTTGCCGAGCGGACTCACGTTCAGGAGGGAACGCTTGCGCGTTCGCTCCTCACCATCGCCCTCGACGATGCCGACCCCGAACCTCGCAACCTCGTATCTCTGCTCGACGGCCTCGGGGGGGCGTTCGAGCGCGCGCAGCAGGGCGTTGAGGACGCCCGCGCCGGTCGGACCATCTCGCTCGACGATCTCTGACCGTGGCCCGCGTCGAGTTGAGCGCGGCCGCGGCGGAGGATCTCGATCGGCTCATCGTCACCCACTCGCTCCCCGGGAACACGAGGGCACGGGTCAAGGCGTCACTCCGCCAGCTCGAGCGCTTCCCTCGCCTGGGACGCGAGCTCCCGGGCCGGTGGACGGACTTCCGGCTTCTGCTCGGACCGTGGCCGTGGCTGCTGATGATCTACCTCTTCCTTCCGGACGAGGGGCGGGTCGTCGTCGTGACGATCCAGGACGCGCGCTCCTCCGCGGCGGCCACCGCCGAGCGCTGACCCGGCTCCGCGAGCCGGTCCGGTGGTGGACTACTGTGCCGCGGCCGTGACCGGCTCGCGGATCTTCATCTCCTACCGCCGGGGAACGTCCTCCGCCCACGCGGGGCGCCTGGCTGATCGTCTGAGCGCGGAGTTCGGCGGTGACTACGTCTTCATGGACGTGGACACGATCGAGCCCGGCGCCGACTTCGTCGACTACATCGAGGAGGCCGTCGGCAGTTGCGACGTGCTCATCGCGCTGAGGTGGCAGCTACCTGCTCGAGCTGCGGGTCGAGCAGCTGGGCGGCCAGGTGATCAACATCGTGGTGCTCGCGTTCCTGGTCGTCCAGGCCTACCTGTGCGTGCAGGGCTACCGGGAGCGCCACGCGAAGCTCCCGCTGCTCGGCGACTACGCCGAGCGCTGGGCGGGCGCCGGCGAGCGGTAGTCGTCAACGCCGCGCCTGAGCCGGCCGGCACCCCCGCACCTACACTCGCGCTCCGGTGCGCCGCGTCACCTTCTCGCGCAACTTCACGCTGTCGCTCTCGCGCACCTGCCGCTGCTACTGCAAGTACTGCGCGTTCGCCACCCATAGGGCGCACCTCTACGTGCCCGAGGAGGTCGAGCGCCTCCTCGACGAGGCCACGCGGCGGAACGCCAAGGAGCTCCTGGTCCTGACCGGCGAGGCCCCGGAGGTCAACGACGAGGTCCGCCGGCGCCTTGGGTCCTACGGGCACGCCGACTTCACGAGCTACGTCGCGTGGGCGTGCGAGCGGGCACTCGAGCGTGGGATGCTGCCTCACACCAACCTCGGCGTGCTCTCCCACGACGACCTCGCGCGCCTGCGGGAGGTGACGGCCTCCCAGGGGCTGATGCTCGAGTCGATCTCCGAGCGGCTGATGGACACCGTCCACGCCGGCTCGCCGACCAAGCATCCGGCGCGGCGTCTCGACACCATCCGCGCCG
>JACCZP010000101.1 GCA_013695885.1 Thermoleophilaceae bacterium
GCCTGACGTCCATCTGGTCCACCGTCGTCGTCAAGCGCCGCGGCCCCCACCACTGGGGTATCAGCTCGGGATCGGTGTAGGCGGCGAACACGCGGTCGCGTGGCGCGTCGAGCACGCGCTCGCTGACGATCTGGCGGTCGGACGGCGTTGTCATCTTCGTGGTCTTCTGCTGGTCCTCGGTCATCGTGACTCTCCTTCGGTTCGTTCGAGGAGCTCCCCGAGCCGATCGAGACGAGCGTCCAGCATGTGCTGGTAGGTCTCGATCCATCGCCGGGCGTCCTCCAGGTGTCGCGGGCCGAGGCTGCACCGGCGCGTCTGCCACGGCGCGGGTGGCCAGTGGCCCGCGAGGGACCACCATGCAGAACCCCTGCCTCGTCGCACCTATAAGGACGTGGCTGGGGTTATGCAGGCATACGGTGCAGAACCCCTGTCACCCCTCGAACGGCTCGACGTGACCGGGGTTATGCACGTCTGGGCCCTACCGATCCCGCGCGGTCAGCCCAGGCGCTGTCCTGGAACCACGCGGACGGCCGGGCGGTGCCCCCATCCGCGGAACCTCGCGGGAAAGGCCGGGCGGTCCCCCCATTCCGCGAGGGCGACTAGACCGTGTCGTTCTGGACCGGCACGGCCACGAGCGAGCCCCATTCGGTCCACGAGCCGTCGTAGTTGCGCACGTTCTGCTCGCCGAGCAGCTCGTGGAGCACGAACCAGGTGTGGGCCGAGCGCTCGCCGATGCGGCAGTAGGCGATGATCTCGCCGCCGTCGCCGCCGATCACGCCCTTGCCCTCGTAGAGCTCGCGGAGGTCATCGGCGGACTTGAACGTGCCGTCCTCCTGCACCGCCTGGGCCCAGGGGACCGACGCCGCGCCGGGAATGTGGCCGGCGCGCTGCGCGCCCTCCTGCTCGTAGCCCGCCATCGCCATCAGCTCGCCGGAGAACTCCTGGGGTGACCGGACGTCGACGAGCGACGTGCCGGAGTCGAGCGCGCTGAGGACCTCGTCGCGACGTGCGCGGATCGAGTCGTCACCCGGCTTGGCCTCGAAGCTCGCGGCCTGGTGCGAAGGCGCGTCGGTCGTGGTCGGCCTGTCCTCGGAGATCCACTTCTCGCGCGGACCGTTCATCAGCTTGACCTTCTGGTGGCCGTAGTAGCGCAGGTACCAGTAGGTGTAGGCGGCGAACCAGTTGTTGCGGTCGCCGTAGAGCACGATCGTGTGCTCGTTGGAGATCCCGCGCGAGCCGAACAGGGCGCCGAAGTCCTCCGGCCCGAGGAAGTCGCGGCGGACCTGGTCCTGCAGGTCCTTCTTCCAGTCGAAGCCGATCGCCCCGGGGATGTGGGCCTCGGCGTACAGGGCGGGGTTCTCGTCGACCTCGACGATGCGGATCGAGTCATCGTCCAGATGGTCCTCGACCCACTGGGTATCGACCAGGGCGTCGGTGGCGTAATCGGCCACTGCGCGTCACCTCCGTTTGTAATTCCTAGAAAGTCAGTACGGGTTTCGGGGATTAGTAGCAGGTGGAAGTCGCCGGGCCCGCACCCAGTGCCGAGGGCAGGGCACGCGCTGTCTCTCGCCGCGCGCAGCCCGCCCCCCGGCTCCTAAGCTCCTCGCGGTGAGCGCCCTGCGCCAGAAGGCCGCGGCCTCCTCGCTCGAGGCCTACGACTTCGACCCGGCGTTCTTCGACGAGGCCTTCGAGGGCCCGGGGACCCCACGTCCCCACTACGCCGACGTTCTCCCGCCCCTGGCGCGGTCCGACCTCGGGGCCCTCGCCGAGGACGTCCGCCGCTCGGTCGACTCGCGGGGCGTGCGGTTCCGGGCGGGCGATCGTGACGAGCCGTTCGTGGTCGACCCCGTGCCCCGCATCTTCGAGGCCGCCGAGTGGGCGCTGCTCGAGGCCGGCCTCGAGCAGCGCGTGCGGGCGCTCAACGCCTTCGTCGCCGACGTCCACGCAGATGCCCGGATCGTCTCGGCCGGCCGGGTGCCCGAGCGCCTGCTCGAGGGCGCCGAGCACCAAGAGGCCGACATGGCGGGGATCGACCTCGCCGGCGTCCCCCACGCCGGAGTGGCCGGGCTCGACGTCGTCAGGGGCGCCGACGGTCGCCTGATGGTCCTCGAGGACAACATGCGCACCCCTTCGGGCATGCTCTACGCCGAGGCTGCGCTCGAGGCGGTCGACGAGAGCCTCGAGGTCGACGTCGAGAGCCGGCGGCTGGGCGCCTTCCGCTGGACCATGCTCGCCGACGTCCTGAGCCAGGCCGCCCCAGACGGCGTCTCCGACCCGTCGATCGCCCTCCTCTCCGACGGCCCCGGGAACTCGGCGTGGTGGGAGCACGAGACCATCGCCCGGAGGCTCGACATCCCGATCGTCACGCTCGCGGACCTTCAGGTGCGCAACGGTCGGCTGCAAGCCTGGATCGACGGCCGCTCGCGCGCGCTCGACGTGGTCTACCGCCGAACCGACGAGGATCGCCTGCGCGACGAGCGCGGCCGACCGACCGCGATGGCCGAGGCCCTGCTCGAGCCAATCGCCTGCGGTCACCTCGCCTGCGTGAACGCCTTCGGCTCGGGCGTCGCCGACGACAAGCTGGTGCACGCCTACGCCGAGGACATCGTCCGCTTCTATCTCGACGAGGAGCCGCTCGTACCGTCGGTGCCCACCTACGACCTGGCCGAGTCGGAGACCCGTGTGGACTGCCTCGCCCGCCTCGACGAACTGGTGGTCAAGCCCCGCGTCGGCCACGGCGGCCACGGCGTGGTGATCGGCCCACACTCCGACCCGGAGGAGCTCGATCGTCTCGGGGGAGCCATCGAGGACGCGCCGGAGCGCTTCGTCGCCCAGGACACCGTCCAGCTCTCCCGCCACCCGACCGTGTGCGACGGCGAGCTGGCGCCCCGCCACGTGGACCTTCGCCCCTTCGTGCTGAGCGACCGCGAACGGGTCTCCGCGGTGCCCGGTGGCCTCACACGGGTGGCGTTCACGCCGGGCTCGCTCGTGGTCAACTCCTCCCAGGCCGGCGGCGGCAAGGCGACATGGGTGCTCGAGTGAGGGGAAGCGACCGGCCGCTGATCGGCGTCTCCACCTCCGAGCTGCGCGAGCAGGTGGCGCAGCGCCCACAGGGCGAGCCGCCCCGGCGCGAGATGGCGCTGGGCATCAAGTACCTGCGCGCGATCGAGGCGGCGGGAGGGCTGCCGGTGGTCATGCCGCCCCTCGAGGCGCAGGCCATCGACCCCCTCGTCGAGCGCCTGTCGGGGATATGCCTGTCCGGGGGGCCCGACCTGAGCTCGGAGAGCTACGGGGCGAAGCCCCACCCGCTGCTCGGGCCCACGGAGCCCGAGCTCGACTTCTTCGAGCTGGCCGTGGCTCTCCGCGCGGACGAGCGCGAGATCCCGCTCCTCGCCGTGTGCCGCGGGTGCCAGACATTGAACGTGGCGCGCGGCGGCAACCTCTACCAGGACCTCCCCGACGAGATCGGCGGGACCGTCCAGCACCGCCAGACCGAGTACGACGGCGCGAGCCACGGCGTCGAGATCACCCCGGGCTCCCACCTCTCACGCGCGCTCGGCGTCACGCACGCCCAGGTGAACTCCTTCCACCACCAGGCCGTGAGGGACCTGGGAGATGGACTGCGCGCGATCGCCTTTGCCGAGGACGGCGTGATCGAGGGGATCGAGGATCCCGACCGGGAGTTCATGCTGGGCGTGCAGTGGCACGCGGAGGGCATCGCCTCTCAGCCCGAACAGGCGCGGCTGTTCCGCGAGTTCGTCGACGCGGCGCGGCGCCACAGCGCCCCGGGCGCCCGCGTTCGCGCGGCCTAGCCCCGATGGCCATCAGGGAGGGCGCGCTCTGGGCGCGCTGGAACACCGATCAGGAGTGGGCCTACACGGTCGGCATCGAGGAGGAGATCATGCTCCTCGACCCCACCGACTGGATGCTCGCCCACCGCATCGAGTCGGTAATGCCGCGCCTGTCGGGCGCCCTGCGCGAGCACGTGACCGCCGAGACGCACTCCTCTGCGCTCGAGCTCGCCACCGGCGTGCACGAGAGCGTCCCGAGCGCCATCCGCGAGCTGTCCGGCCTGCGAACGAACCTCGAGGTGGAGCTCGAGCCCATGGCCCTGCGGGCCGCCAGCTCGGCCACGCATCCGTTCGCGGTGTGGCAGGACATCGTGATCTCCGAGGACGAGCGCTTCCAGGAGCTCTACGGCTCGATGCGGGAGCTGGCCCGCCGCGAGCCCACCTTCGCCCTGCACGTGCACGTCGGGGTGCCCAACCCCGAGGCGGCGATCCGCCTTCACAACCGGATGCGCTGCCATCTGGCGCTGCTGCTGGCCCTGTCGGTGAACTCGCCGTTCTGGCAGGGACGCGACACCGGTCTCGCGTCGGCGCGCACGCCGCTCTTCCAGGCCTTTCCGCGAGTGGGCACCCCGCGCGCCTTCGACGACTACGCCGCCTACGTCGAGGCGGTGGACATGCTGATCCGCTACGAGGCCTTCTCCGATCCCTCGTACCTGTGGTGGGACGTCCGTCCCCAGCCGCGCTTCGGCACCGTCGAGATCAGGATCATGGACGCCCAGACCACGGTTGAGGGAACGGCTGCGCTCGTCGCGCTCATCCAGTCGCTAGCCCGGCTCGAGGTGGAGGAGGGCTTCGTATCCGAGGCGTCGATCGACCGTGCCGAGGTGCTCGAGGAGAACCGCTTCCTCGCCGCCCGGGACGGGATGCACGCGCGCCTGATCGATCCGGCCGGCGAGCGGCGCGTGGCCGCTCGAGAGCTGCTGGACGAGCTGCTCGAGGTATGCCGTCCCCACGCCGAGGTGCTCGGATGCGAGACCGAGCTGGCCTCGGCGCGAGCGCTCGGCGCCAGCTCGGGGGCCGACCGCCAGATCGAGGTGCACGACCGGGCGGGGGGATTGCCGCCGCTCGTCTGCGCGCTCGCCGAGATCTTCGCGCCGGCCGCCGACGCCTCCGTTCGCCTCGACGCGGGCTAAGGCTCCCCGCCGTGGCCACCGCCGACCTCTCGATCATCCCCATCGGCGGCCCCGACGCGAGCGCCGGCACCTACCTGGCCGAGGTCAAGCGCCGCCTCGAGGCCGACCCCCGCGTGCGCGCCCGCATGCACGCCACCGGCACCTCTCTCGAGGGCGAGACGGCGGACATCCTCGCCGTGGTGGCCGACATGCACGCCGTCCCCTTCGAGCTCGGCCTCCCGCGCGTCTACACGATCCTCAAGCTCGACGAGCGCCGTGACAAACCCGGCCAGACGCTCGAGGACAAGGAGCGCTCGCTGGAGGACGGCGGGAAGGCATGAGCTCGGCCTCCGAGGCGCCGCCATAGCCGCGGGCACCGACTTCTACCTCGTCGACGAGCTCATCTCCGACGAGGATCGCGAGGTTCGCGACCGGGTGCGGGCCTTCGCCGACGCCGAGGTCCTCCCCATCGCCGCCGATCATTGGGAGCGCGCCGAGTTCCCGTTCGAGCTCGTTCCGAAGATCGCCACCCTCAGCGTGGCCGGCGGCCCGATCCGAGGCTACGGCTGCCCGGGCCTCTCCGCCGTCGCCACCGGGCTCGTGAGCATGGAGTGGGCGCGCGCCGACGGGTCGATCAGCACGTTCTTCGGGGTCCACTCGACCCTGGCCATGCAGTCCATCGACATGCTCGGCTCCGAGGAGCAGAAGGAGCGCTGGCTGCCGCCGATGGCGGCACTCGACACCATCGGCGCATTCGGGCTCACCGAGCCCGACCACGGCTCCGACGCCGTCGCCCTCGAGACCCGTGCACACCGCGATGGGTCCCACTTCGTGCTCGACGGGAGAAAGCGCTGGATCGGCAACGGCTCGATCGCCGACGTGCTGCTCGTGTGGGCGCGCGGAGAGGACGGCGAGGTGGGCGGCTACCTGGTCGAGGCGGGCACGCCCGGGATGAGCGTCGCAAGGATGACCGGCAAGACCGCGCTGCGGGCCGTGTGGCAGACCGAAATCGAGCTCGAGGGCGTCCGGGTGCCGGCCGAGGCGCGGCTCGAGCACTGCCACTCGTTCCGCGACGTGGCACGGGTGCTCGCCCGCACCCGCTACACCGTCGCCTGGCGCGCGCTCGGCCTCGCCCTCGGGGCCTACGAGGCCGCGCTGGCCTACGCGCTCGAGCGCGAGCAGTTCGGCCGGCCGATCGCCGCCTACCAGCTCGTGCAGGACAAGCTGTCGAAGATGCTGGCCGACATCACGGGGATGCAGCTGCTGAACCTCCGCCTCTCCCAGCTCGTACAGGACGACCGCCTGACCGCGGGGATGGCGTCCATGGCCAAGATGACCTGCGCGGCGAAGGCCCGAGGGATCGTCGCCGACGCCCGCGACATCCTCGGCGGAAACGGCATCCTGCTCGAGAACCATGTGGCCCGCCACCACGCGGACATGGAGGCCATCTTCACGTTCGAGGGAACGGACTCGATCCAGTCGCTGATCGTCGGACGCGAGATCACGGGGATCCAGGCCATCGCG
>JACCZP010000109.1 GCA_013695885.1 Thermoleophilaceae bacterium
ACCGACGACGCGGTGGTCGCCGTCGATCCTTCGGGTAACCGGCTGCGGCTGGCGGTCGCCTGAGTCGCGCCGCCACCGCCCTCGTTACAGTCCCGCGCCGGTGCGGTCACTCTCCCTCATACTCGCGTTTCTGGGCCTCTTTCTGCTCGCCGCGTGCGGGGAGGAGGAGCGCCCCGCGCCCACGCCTCCGCCCGTCGCGCAGGACCGGCCTCCGGCCGCCACGGGCGGCTGCGAGAGGATGCGGGCCCCCGCGCCGCGTGAGGACGAGGATCGCAAGGCCCCCGGCGAGCCCCTCGGCGAGGACGCCACCTACACGGCGACCGTGCGGACCAACTGTGGGGACTTCGCGTTCGAGCTCGACACCGAGGCCGCTCCGAAGGCCGCGGCGTCGTTCGCGGCGCTGGCGCGGGACGGCTACTTCGAGGACACCGTCTTCCACCGGATCGTCCCGGGCTTCGTGATCCAGGGCGGCGACCCGACGGCGACCGGCGCCGGCGGCCCCGGGTACAAGACCAAGGACCGCCCGCCCCCGGAGACGACCTACGGGAAGGGTGTCGTGGCCATGGCCAAGGCCGCGGACGAGGATCCGGGCACGGCCGGCAGCCAGTTCTACGTGGTCACTGCCGATGACGCCGGCCTGCCTCCCGAGTACGCGGTGCTCGGCAAGGTCACCAGCGGGATGGATGTGGTCGAGCGCATCGGCATGCTCGGCGACTCCTCCGAGCAGCCCACCCAGCCGGTGGTCATCGAGTCCGTGCAGATCGCCGGGTCCTGACGGTTCCCGTCGGGTCCGGGCGTCGAGTCGTTCGGTGTCCGCGGCTCGCAAGGGCCGGAATATCCTCGGAGACGTGATCCTCGACGTCACCGAAGCGGACTTCCAGGCCCGGGTCGTCGACCGCTCGCGCCAGGTTCCGGTGGTGGTGGACTTCTGGGCCGAGTGGTGCGGGCCCTGCCGCCAGCTCGGCCCCGCTCTCGAGCGTGCCGCGACGGCCCGTGAGGGCAAGGTCGACCTTGCCAAGGTCGACGTCGACGGCAACCAGGGACTCGCACGCACCTACCGCGTGCAGGGCATCCCTGCCGTCAAGGCATTCCGCGACGGCGAGGTGACCAGCGAGTTCACCGGCGCGGTCGGCCCCGCCGAGGTCGAGCGCTTCTTCGACGCGCTGGTGCCGACCGAGGCCGACGAGCTGACGTCTCGCGCGGTGGGCGACGGCGATGAGGCCTCGCTGCGGCGGGCGCTCGAGCTCGATCCCCGCCAGGCGGAGGCCGCCCGGGCGCTGGCCCGCATTCTCCTCACCCGCGGGGAGGCCGGCGAGGCGCTGACCGTGGCCGAGGGCTTTCCCGGCGACTTCCTGGCCGCCGGCCTCGCCGCCCGCGCCCGGCTGTCGATGAACGGCGGCGAGCACGATCCCGCCTTCTCCGCCTGGGACCGCGGCGACCACGAGGCCGCGCTCGAGGATCTCCAGCAGGCCTTCGCCGCCGCCGATGATTCGGACGTACGCGACCTGATCCGCCAGGCCATGGTCGGGATCTTCACCGAGCTCGGGGCCGGTCACCCGCTGGCCCGTGAGCACCGCCGCCGGCTCTCGCTGGCGCTGTAGTAGCGCTCGGCAGTGCTTCCCCGCCCGGGCGAGCGCCCCTAGCGTCCACCTCGCCGCGGCGGACGGTCCGGAGCCGCGGTGGCACGCGCCGCCTTCGCCTTCTTCTGGCGGCGGCGCCCCAGCAGCGCGGTCACGCCGAGGGCGAGGCTCACGATCAGCAGCGCCACGAAGAAGCCGCCGAGTAGGCCGATCCCCCCGAACGGGAGGAACAGCAGCTCCGCGAGTCCGTAGCCCACCGCCATCAGCACGACGACGATGGCCATGAGGATTGCGATTCCCCGGACTCGGGCCAGACCGCCGGCGCCCGGGGCAGGAGCCACGAGGCCCATGAACCGAAGGAGCAGGAGCTGGCGTGAGGTGGGCGGCTCCTGCCCGAGCTTCTGCACGGCGTCGCGCAGGTCGTCGGGGCGGCGCTCGGCGAGGGCCAGGGAGGCGTTCATCATCTGGCGCAGCGCGGGCCGCTCCTGCGGGTGGGCCCCCACCATCGCCTCGTTGTAGAAGCGCCGGGCCTCCTTCGCGTCGTAGCGCTCCGCCGCTCGCGCGCCGAGAATGGCTCGCGCGGCCGCGCGGTGCTTGGATTCCGAGAGGAGCTGCTCGTCGGTGCGTCCCTCGAGCTGCGGGATGGCGGCGAGTCCGCCCTGGCGGTACTGCATGCGCTGCTGGCGGGGCTTGGCCACGCGGGGAGTGTGCCAGACACGCGCACGACGCCGGCCCGGCTCAGGGACCCGCCGGCCGGCGGGGCGCCCCTAGAACCGCAGGACCGCGCCGATCGAGCCGTGCCGGGAGAGGTCGTCGTGGCGGTGCATGACGAGCACGTCCGCCGCCTGCTGGATCGTGCGCTCGATGGCCGCCTCGACCACGTCCTCGAGTTGCTCGAGCGGCCCGCCGTCCGCGGGGCACGTATCTCCGGAGACCCCGATCCACCCGCACGTCCGGCACACGACGCCCGAGGCCGCGAAGCCCTCGTCGAGGAGGAGGGTCTGCACCCGGCGCTCGTTCAACACTCCGAGCACCTCGTCGAGTCCCGCCGCGCCGCGGCCGCCGCGGCCCACGCCCTCCTCGAGCGCGTCGAGCGCCTCGCGCTCGCGCCGGCGCTCGTCCTCCTCGATCAGCGGGGCCGTGGAGCGCAGCACGTCCTCGGCGTTCGAGTGCTCGACGTCCACCTCGATGTGTCCTGCCAGGCGCTCACGAAGGTCGGGCGGGAGGGCCCGCTCCATCTGCGGGTAGAGGTCGCGCGGGCAGCCGATCACCAGACGCTCGACCGGCACGCGCTTCGTGCCGGAGCGAAGGGCCTCGACCGTGTCGGTCATGTGGTAGTGGGACTCCTCGTCCACGGCGCCCTGGCCTCGCGACTGCGTCCCGGACGCCTGCGTGCGTCCACCGCGACGGTCCTCGGCGAAGCTCTCGACCTCCTGAAGGCGATCGCCCGACCCGCGGAACAGGCGCGCAGCCCGGCGGTTCACCAGCAGCACCGCCCAGCGGCCGGGAGTGGCAAGCTCTGCCATCGGCTCGACGAACGGCGCGTCGTTCAGGGCCACCTGCGAGGGGACCGACCGGGGGAGGCGGATGACCTCGAACAGGCCGCCGGCCTGGGAGGAGAACACGGCCAGGGCGTGCGCGCCCTTCGCCGAGAACCCGTCGCCCTCGAGGAACTCGCGCAACTGCTCGAGGTCCCCGCGCAGGGCCGCGAGCTCGTCGTGAGACAGGCCCTCGGCGTTCTTGACGCGGCGCCCGGCCTCGTCGAGCAGCGAGCGGATCTCGGTGCTCCGCGCCGCGGGGGTGGCGAACTCGGTGGGGTCGAGATCGAGGTAGATGGACAGCACCTTGCCCTTCTCGGGCCGTGCGTCGGTCAGACGGCGGAGGGTGCTCTGGTCGAGCTCGTTGATCTGCATGGGCCGGAGGTATACCCGGCGTGAGCTGGAGGCATCGGCTTCGACGGATCGGCGGTCAACGACCCGGCACCGGTCACCTCACCCCCGAGGCCGCGCCGCGTCAGCCCTTGCGCGCGACAGCGGCGAGCACGGTCTCTCCGACCCCGCGCATGAAGCGCAGGTCGGCCTCGCCGAGCGCCGGTCGCGACTCGTGCGCGAGGCAACAGAGCATGTATAGGCGCGCGTTGCGCGCCCGTAGGGGCACTCCGATGTAGGACCCGATGCTCGCCCGCGCGGTGATCTCGAGCCCGGCGGTCAACGGCTCGCGTGTGGCGTCGGGTACGGCTCCGTCGAGCCGGCCCTCGAGCACGTGCTGGCAGTAGGTCGCCGAGAGATCGACCGACGTCCCCTGGGCGAGGCCGAACGAGTCGGCGTCGCCGCTTGAGGTCCGGACCACCTCACGGCCGTCCTCGACCTCGCCGAGGAACGCCACGTCCATCTCGAGCTGCTCGCGGGCGAGCGTGAGCGCCGCCGTCAGCTCCTCGCCGTGCGGCCTCTCCCGGCGCTGTGGCTCTTCGGTGTGCGAAACCACTGGACAACTCCCCCTCCGGCGGGCGGGAGCTTAGCGCCCGAGCGCCCGCGCGCCACGATTCAGGCTGGGGAGTGCGGAGAACGGGGAGGACGGCCCCACGGCACGAAGCCGCACCCGCCCGTCCGCGAGCAGAAGGGGGCCCCCATGGCCGGCACGAAGTACTGGTTCGCCGCCTCCACCGAGGAGTTCACGCCCTCCGAGATGGTCGAGCACGCGAAGGCGGCCGAGGAGGCCGGGTTCGACGGCCTCGGAGCCTCCGACCACTTCGCGCCGTGGTTCCCGGACGGGCGCGGCTCGCAGGCCTGGGTCTGGTTGGGAGCGGTGGGCCAGGTGACCACCAAGCCGATTGGCACCGGCGTCACCCCGGTGATCCATCACTACCACCCCGGGCTGATCGCGCAGGCGTTCATGTCCCTCGAGGAGCTCTATCCGGGACGGGTCTTTCTCGGCACGGGCTCCGGCGAGGCCCTCAACGAGGTGCCGCTCGGCCTCGACTGGCCCGAGCCCGGCGAGATGCTCGAGCGATTCGAGCACGGCCTCGAGGCCATCGACCGCCTGTGGAACGGCGAGACCGTGTCGATGGACGGCGGCTGGTTCCGGCTCAAGGACGCCAAGCTCTACACGCGGGCGCGCTCGCGGCCGAGGCTCTACGTTTCGGCGTTCGGGCCCCAGGCGGCGCGCATCGCCGGGCGCTTCGGCGAGGGTCTTTGGACGCTCGGGGACCCCGACGCCGCGCCCGAGATCATCGAGGCCTACCGCGCCGCGTGCAGCGACAACGGCAAGGAGGAGGGCGAGATCATCCTCCAGGCCGGGTTTGCGTGGGCCGAGAGCGAGCAGGCTGCGATCGAGGGCGCGCGCCGTTGGAAGCCGACCCAGCTGCCGGAGCTCTACCGCGACGACATATGGGACCCCGACGACATGCAGCGTCGGGCCGACGAGCAGATGACCGACGTGCAGTTCGCCAAGGAGGGCTTTCTGATCGGGTCCGACCCGGACGAGCACGTCGAGCGCATTCGCGAGATCGATGCGATCGGAGGCACGGTGACCTGCCTCCAGCTCATCGGCAGCGCCGACCCCATGGGGTCGATCCGCGTCTACGGGGAGCGGGTGCTGCCGGCGCTACGGGAAGGCTGAGCTCGCGCGCGCCGGTCGTGCGCTTGGCCGCGCCAGAATCCGCCCTGAGAGTCTTGGGCGCCGCCTGAGAGCCTTAAGCCATACGATCGACCCGGTGTCCGAGCACACCCTCTCCACGCTGCTCGAGGGCGGAGCCTTCTTCGAGGGTCCGCGCTGGCAGGGCGACCGCTGGTGGGTCTCCGACTTCTATCGCGGCGTGGTCTCCACCGTCACCCCGGACGGGCACGAGGAGCAGGTGCTCGCGGTCGAGGGCCAGCCCTCCGGAATCGGCTGGATGCCCGACGGCTCGATGCTCGTGGTCTCCATGCGTGACCACCGCGTTCTGCGCGTCTCCGAGGACGGCGCGGTCGCCACGCACGCCGACCTGACCGACCTCTGCCACGGGCACCTGAACGACATGGTCGTCGACTCGACAGGTCGAGCCTGGGTGGGGAGCTTCGGATTCGACCTGATGGGCGGAGAGGACCCGGCGCCCGCGCGGCTCGTGCGCGTGGACCCCGACGGCCGCGCGGAGGTGGCGGCCGAGCACCTTCTGTTCCCGAACGGCTCGGTCGTGACCCCGGACGGACTGACGCTGATCGTGGGGGAGACCCTCGGGTGCCGCTACACCGCGTTCACCATCGACGAGGACGGCACCCTCTCCGACCGCCGCCCGTGGGCTCGGCTCGCACCCACCCCGGAGCTCGGAACGCTCGAGGAGACCCTTCCGCAGGTCACGGTGGGACCGGACGGCTGCGCGCTCGACGTCGAGGGGCACATCTGGTCGGCCGACGCGATCGGCGGGCGGTGCATCCGCATCGCCCCCGGAGGTGACGTGGTCGACGATCTGCGGGCACCCGAGGGGCTGGGGATCTTCGCCTGCATGCTCGGTGGCGACGACGGTCGGACCCTGCTCCTCTGCGCAGCGCCCGACTTCCAGGAGCACAACCGCCGCGACGCCCGGGAGGGCGTCCTGCTCACCGCTCGGGTCGACGCGCCGCACGCCGGACTTCCCTGAGCGCCCGGCGGCGAGCG
>JACCZP010000114.1 GCA_013695885.1 Thermoleophilaceae bacterium
GCCCGACGAGCTCGAGAGCCTGTGGGAGCGCCTCCGGACGGAGCTTCGTGACGAGGTGAGCGAGGTGACCTTCCACGCCTGGCTCGCACCACTCGAGGTGGCCGGGGCTGAGGAGGGCCGGATCTACATCAGGGCCCCAGGCCACCTGCGCAGGTGGGTTGACGAGCACCTCGGCGCCACACTGCGTACAGCCGCGGGACGCGCCACCGGCCGACCCACCGACGTCGAGGTGGTCGACAGCTCGTGGCGGCGGCCGGCGGAGTGCGGTCATGCCATCGCCGAGAGCGGACCCGAGCCGCTCAATCCCAAGTACACCTTCGGGCAGTTCGTCATAGGGACCGGCAACCACATGGCCCACGCCGCGGCTCTCAAGGTCGCCGAGATGCCCTCTCAGGCCTACAACCCACTGTTCATCCATGGACGGCCGGGTGTCGGGAAGACCCACCTCCTCCAGGCCATAGGCAACTACGTGCAGCTCCACGGCCTCGGCCTGGCGGTGCGCTACGCGACGGTCGAGGCCTTCACGTCCGGCTTCCTCCGCGCGATCCGCGACCGCTCCACCGCGGGCTTCAAGGACTCCTTCCGGACGATTGACGTGCTCCTCGTCGACGACGCCCAGTTCCTCGCCGGCAAGGAGCGGACGATGGAGGAGTTCTTCCACACCTTCGACGCTCTCTATGAGTCCGGGAAGCAGCTGGTCATCTCGAGCGACCGTCCACCATGGGAGCTGCCCGACGTCGAGGCACGGCTCCGGGAGCGCTTCCAGGCCGGGCTGGTGGCCGAGCTCGAGGCCCCGGATCTCCCGGTCCGGATGGTCATCCTGCGCGCGCGGGCGCGCCACGACGCGATCACGCGGGTGGACGACGCGACCCTCGACACCATCGCGCGCCGCGTGACGTCGAGTGTCCGCGCGCTCGAGGGGGCGCTGATCCGCGTGGTTGCATATGCCTCACTGCGGGGAGCCGAGCCCACGCCGGAGCTCGCGCGGCACGTGCTCGAGCGGCTCTACCCCGAGCCCGAATCGGCTCGCCCCACCGTCGACGAGGTGGTGTCCGAGGTCGGACGAGAGTTCGGCCTCGAGCCGAGCGTCGTGGTCGCGCACGACCGTCGCAGGCCTCACGTCTGGGCCCGGCAGGTAGCCATGTACCTGGCACGCGAGCTCACCGGCGAGAGCCTTCCGACCATCGGGGAGCGGATCGGGGGTCGCCGGCACTCGACGGTCCTGACCGCTCACCGACGTGTGGAAGGGGTCCTCGAAGGGCGTGGAGAGGGTGCCCACGTCGTCCTCTCGCTTCGGGAGCGACTGGGAAGGCCGTCGTGACGACCGTCATCCTTGCGACAATCGACAGGCTGGTGACAGCTGGCGAGTCCCCGCCGGTGGCTCTGGTGCGGCCCTCACGCCGAGCTGCGCACACCCTGAACAGCCCCTACAACCTCTGACTGGTTCCCCCTCTATGAAGCTGTCGACCTCACGTGAGACATTTCTCGCCCGACTCGGCATCGCCGTGCGGGGCGCTTCCACCCGCAGCGCCATCCAGGCTCTGTCCGGGGTGCTGATGCGGGCTGACGCGGACGGCCTCGAGCTCCAGGCCACCGACATGGAGCTCGGAATCCGTGTTCGGACGGAGGCGTCGGTCGAGCGCGAGGGCAGTGTGGTGCTCCCCGGCCGGCTGTTGCTCGACGTTGTCCGCTCCATGCCGGAGGACCAGTTGTCGCTGGAGCATCGCGCGGCCGAGCAGGACGTCGAGGTCGTGTCCGGACCGTCGCGCTTCCACCTCCGCACGCTCCCCAGCGAGGACTTTCCCCGCCTGCCGGAGCCCGGTGACGCCGAGCCGGTGCGGATGCCGGCCGGCGCGTTCGTCGAGACCATCGGCCGGGTGGCGCGCTCTGCGTCACGAGACGAGACGCGTCCACATCTCACGGGTGTCCTCGTGTCGGCGTCCGGCTCGCGGCTGCGGATGGTGGCCACGGACTCCTACCGGCTGAGCGTGAAGGAGACGACGCTCGCGGAGGAGCTCTCCGGCGAGGTGGAGGCCAACGTGCCCGCTCGGACCCTTCAGGAGCTTGCTCGGGTGGCCGCGGCGAGCGCGGCCGAGCAGATCGACATCGTCGCGCTGGCGAACCAGGTGGTGTTCCGCCTCGGCGACGTCGTTCTGTCCTCCCGGCTGGTCGAGGGCCGCTTCCCGAACTACGAGCAGCTCCTCCCGGACTCCTTCGAGCACGAGTTGCGCCTGCGAAGCAACGAGCTGCTGGAGGTGGTCCGACGCGTATCCCTGCTGGCGCAGAAGAACGCGCCGTTGCGGCTGCGCTTCGCGGAGGGGGAGCTCGAGGTGTCGGCCCAGACCCCTGACATCGGCGAAGCGCGTGAGAGCCTGCCCGTTCCCTTCCAGGGCGAGGAGATCGAGATCGGGTTCAACCCGGAGTTCTTCCGGGACGGCCTCGAGAGCACAGAGGGGGACGAGCTCATCCTCAAGCTCATATCGCCGCTCCGGCCTGGCCTGATCCAGTCGGGTGACGACGGCGGCTTCACCTACCTGGTGATGCCGATCCGCCTGAACGTGTGATCGACCGCTCGCTCCTCGCCCGACCTGACCCGCGCCGTCTCGGGGGTCGTTCGTGCGCGTGACCCGACTTACCGCTCGCGACTTCCGCAACCACTCGCGTGTGGAGCTCGAGCTCGGTCCGCGGCTCACGGTGCTCCACGGTCCCAACGGAGCCGGTAAGACGAATCTCCTCGAGGCGCTGTACTTCGGGTGCGTGGGGCGCTCGTGTCGGACGTCGAACGAGCGCGAGGTGGTGCGCTCCGGCGAGGGTGTGGCGCGTGTGACCGTGGAGGGTGAGGACGAGGACGGTCGCCACCTCATCGAGGTCGGGTTCTCGCCGGGTGAGCCCAAGAACGCCCGCGTGGACGGTGCCCGCATCGAGCGGCCGGCCGATGCCTCCGTGCGACCGCTCGTGTCGGTGTTCCTCCCTGACCGCCTCGAGCTCGTAAAGGGCCCTCCGTCACCCCGCCGTGCGCATGTCGATCGGTTGGTGGGCGCCCTCTGGCCCGCGCGCGCACAGGCCCGGGCCGCCTACTCGAGCACGCTGGGCCAGCGCAACGCGTTGATCGCGCGGATCCGCGCCGGGCGCTCGGCACCCTCCCTCCTCGAGCCGTGGGACTCCGAATTGGCGCGTCACGGGGCCGAGCTCATGCGTCATCGGCGCGACGCCTGCGCTCTGCTCGTGGGTCCCTTCTGCGCCCGGGCGGGCGACCTCGGCCTGCACGGAGAGGTGGAGCTCCGCTACCGCCCGCGCTCCCGCGCGGAGACGGTCGAGGAGCTGACCGACGAGCTGCGCGAGCGGAGGGCCTCCGACCTCGAGCGCGGGTTCACGACGCACGGGCCCCATCGCGACGATCTCGAGCTCCGTCACGAGGGCCGCCCCCTCCGCGCCTACGGATCGCAGGGTCAGCAGCGCGTGGCGCTCCTCGCCCTGCTCTTCGCGGAGCGCGACGCCCTGGCCGATCACGGCCGGACCCTGCTCATGCTCCTCGACGACGTGATGTCGGAGCTCGATCGCGAGCGCCGGGAGCGGCTGTCGGGGCTCGTGCTGGCGGGAGGGCAGGCGCTCATAACCGCGACGGAGGCAGAGCACGTCCCCGCGGGTCGTGGCCCCGGAGTGACGCTCGCACGGGTCGAGGACGGGAAGGTGTGGGTGGAGGCGGGGGCGAGCGACGGCTCGTGGCGAGCGGCGCCGCGGGCGGCATGAGGCGCCCCGCCCCGCGGCGCCTGGAAGGTGCGCTCGCCCGCGTGTCGCGGGACCTGGCGCCGGCCACGACGCTCGGCCGGGCGCAGGGCGCGTGGGAGCGTGCCGTCGGCGCTGTGGTGGCCGCCGAGGCCGAGCCCGTCTCCGAGCGCGACGGCGTGCTCACCGTGTCGTGCTCGTCGTCCTCGTGGGCGCAGGAGCTGTCTCTCCTCGAGGCCGATCTCCGAGCTCGGCTGAACGCCGAGATCGGCCTGACGGAGCGATCCGGGGGGGTCCGAGAGCTGCGCTTCGGGGCGGCGCGGCGAGGAGCACGGACACGCGGCCGGCCGTGATGAGCCGGAGGAAACACTTTTGTGCCATTTTGCGGGCATTTTTGTCACTTCCGGGACCCGTTTCAGGGGTCCGCGCCTGCTATATTCGTCAAGCGGTTTTCCGGTACCCCGGCTCGCCCTCAGCGCACACGGCGGCTCCGGGGTCTCTCATGTGAGCGCAGAGGAAGTACGCGTGGCAGACAGCGCCTCCAGCAGCAACGGGTCCCCGGTCTACGGGGCCCAGCAGATCCAGGTTCTCCGCGGCCTCGAAGCAGTTCGCAAGCGGCCCGGCATGTACATCGGCTCGACGGGCCCGAGAGGGCTCCACCACCTGATCTACGAGGTGGTGGACAACTCGGTCGACGAGGCGCTGGCGGGCGCGGCGGATCAGGTGTCGATCGTCGTGCACCCGGACAACTCGGTCACCGTGACCGACAACGGACGCGGCATCCCGGTCGACTTCCACGAGCGCGAGGGCCGACCGGCCGCCGAGGTCGTGCTCACCACCCTCCACGCGGGCGGCAAGTTCGGGGAGGGCGGGGGATACAAGGTCTCCGGCGGCCTGCACGGCGTGGGCGTGTCGGTGGTCAACGCGCTGTCGGAGCTGCTCCTACTGACCATCTGGCGCGACGGCCACGAGTGGACCCAGACATACGAGCGCGGCGCTCCGCAGACGGAGCTCACGCGCGGCGAGGCCAGCGACCGCCGCGGCACCCGGGTCACGTTCCGGCCCGACCCGGACATCTTCGAGACCGTGGACTACGACCATACGGTCCTCCTCCAGCGCTTTCGGGAGATGGCGTTCCTGACCAGGGGGCTACGCATCGAGTTCACCGACGAGCGCGGGGAACGCGCGTCCGAGACCTTCCAGTACGACGGCGGTATCCGCGACTTCGTGGCCTTCCTGCACTCGCAGGGGACCCGCGAGCCGATCCACAACAAGATCGCCTACCTCGAGGACTCGAGCGAGGTCGGCGACGTGGAGGTCGCGCTCCAGTGGAACTCCTCGTATCAGGACTCGCTGCTCTCCTTCGCGAACAACATCAACACCCATGAGGGCGGAGCGCACCTGTCGGGCTTCCGCTCCGCGCTCACCCGCACGCTGAACGCGTACGCGCGGCAGAAGGGCGAGCTCAAGGAGAAGGACGACAACCTCCAGGGCGAGGACGTGCGCGAGGGGCTCACCGCGATCGTGTCCGTGAAGGTCCCGGAGCCCCAGTTCGAGGGCCAGACGAAGACGAAGCTCGGCAACCCGCCGGTCGAGGGGTTCGTGCAGCAGGCCGTGAACCGCGGCCTTGCGGAGTTCCTCGAGGAGAACCCCACCGACGCGAAGAAGATCGTGCAGAAGGCCGTCTCGGCGTCGCGGGCGCGTGAGGCCGCCCGGAAGGCGCGCGATCTCACCCGCCGCAAGTCCGCCCTCGAGAACACGATGCTTCCCGGGAAGCTGGCCGACTGCTCGGTCCGTGACCCCGGGCTCGCCGAGCTCTTCATCGTGGAGGGCGACTCGGCCGGCGGCTCGGCCAAGCAGGGGCGCGATCGCAACACGCAGGCCGTGCTGCCCCTGCGCGGGAAGATCATCAACGTCGAGAAGAACCGGATCGACAAGGTCCTCTCCAACCAGGAGATCCAGGCGCTGATCACCGCGATCGGCACCGGGATCCGGGAGGAGTTCGACATCGAGAAGGCCCGCTACCACAAGGTCATCGTCATGTGCGACGCCGACGTGGACGGCGCCCACATCCGCACGCTGGTGCTCACCTTTCTGTTCCGTCACATGCCGGACCTCATCGAGGCCGGCTACGTCTACCTGGCCAAGGCGCCCCTCTACAAGGTGCGCGCCGCCGGACGGGACATCTACATCGAGAAGGAGGGGGACCTCGAGGAGTTCTTGCTCAGGGACAAGCTCGAGCGCACCGAGGTCTCCGATCAGGGCGGCCATCCGTTCAGGCTCACCCACGCCCGGTGGCAGCGCTTCGGGCGGCTGCTCAAGCAGTACGAGGGGTGGACCCTCGCGCTCCAGGCCGACCACGGTCACGACGCGGTCGCGTTCCTCGAGGAGTCGCAGGTGCTGGACGAGGAGGTGACCGACCCCGACGGCGCCGCCGCCCTCTTCGAGACCGAGGACCCCCAGGGTCAGCCCCACACCACCGAGCTGGTGAGCCGCGATCCGGTAGAGCTCGTGGTCCGCGTGGTGGAGCGGACTACCGGCCACGCCAACACGTTCCGGCTCGGCACCGCGCTGTTCGCCTCGGAGGCCTACCGCAATCTGGTGCGTGTACACGGCGAGCTCAGCCGGCACGCCGGCACGCCGCCGTTCGACGTCAAGCTCGGCGACCGAGAGGCTCGCGCCCTCTCCTTCCGAGACCTCCATCACACCGTGATCGAGCTGGCGAAGCAGGGCACGTCCAAGCCCACGCGCTTCAAGGGGCTCGGCGAGATGAACGCCGACCAGCTCTACTACACCACGATGGACGCGTCGAAGCGCACGCTCCAGCAGGTCGGGGTCGACGATGCCGCCGCCGCCGACCTCGTGTTCTCGATGCTGATGGGCGATCGCGTGGAGCCCCGACGCGAGTTCATCGAGGCTCACGCCAGAGAAGTCGTGAACCTCGACGTCTAGAACGTGACTGACTCGATAGACATGTTGAGCGGCGGCTCGGTCGAGCCGCGGGGGCTCGAGGAGGAGATGCGCTCCTCCTACCTGGACTACGCGATGAGCGTGATCGTGGGCCGGGCGCTGCCCGACGTGCGGGACGGCCTGAAGCCGGTGCACCGGCGCGTGCTGTACGGGATGCAGGAGGCGGGGCTTCAGCCCAACCGCCCCTACTCGAAGAGCGCGAGCACGGTGGGCACGGTGATGGCGCGCTACCACCCGCACGGGGACAGCGCCATCTACGACACGCTCGTCCGGATGGCGCAGCCCTTCGCCATGCGCTACCCGCTGGTCGACGGGCAGGGGAACTTCGGCTCCGTCGACAACGATCCCGCTGCCGCCATGCGGTACACCGAGGCCCGCCTCGCGCGGATCGCCACCGAGCTGCTGCGTGACATCGACTCCGACACGGTCGACTTCGCGCCGAACTACGACGACTCGCGCCAGGAGCCGCTCATCCTGCCGTCGCGGTTCCCCAACCTGCTGGTCAACGGCTCGGCCGGGATCGCGGTCGGCATGGCCACCAACATCCCACCGCACAACCTGCGCGAGTCGATCGACGCGGTCATCGCATTCATCGACAACCCGAGGATCGACGTCGCGGGCCTGATGGCGCACATCAAGGGTCCGGACTTCCCGACCGGCGGCATCATCGTCGGCCGGCAGGGCATCAAGGATGCCTACGAGACCGGTCGTGGCCGCGTGATCGTGCGGGCGAAGGCCCACATCGAGCCCCTGCGCCAGGGCAAGGAGGCCGTGGTCATCACCGAGATGCCCTACCAGGTGTCGAAGGGCGACGGGCGCAACGACGGCTCGGGGCTGATCCGCAAGATCGCCGAGGTGGCGCAGGAGAAGCGGGTCGCGGGGATCTCCGACCTGCGCGACGAGTCCGACCGCTCGGGCACGCGGATCGTGGTCGAGCTGAAGCGCGACGCGATCCCGCGGGTGGTCCTCAACAACCTGTTCAAGCACACGTCGATGCAGACCACCTTCGGGGTGAACACCGTCGCGCTGGTCGACGGGGTGCCGCGGACCCTGTCACTGCGCGAGCTGATCGAGTCCTACGTACAGCACCAGCGCGAGGTCGTCGTGCGGCGCACGAAGCACGAGCTGCGCCAGCGCGAGGACCGGCTGCACGTGGTCGAGGGACTGCTGCTGGCCCTCGACGACCTCGACGCCATCATCGAGCTGATCCGGGCCTCTGACGACCCGGACGCCGCCCGCGACGGGCTCATGAGCCAGTTCTCGCTCACCCGCATCCAGGCCCAGGCCATCCTCGACCTGCGCCTCCAGCGGCTCACCGCCCTCGAGGCCGGGAAGCTGCGCCAGGAGCACGCGGACCTCGTCGAGCGCATCCGCGAGCTACGCGAGATCCTCGGCGACGAGGGGCGGGTCTCCGCGGTCATCAAGGAGGAGCTGCTCGAGATCAAGGACGCCTACGGCGACGAGCGGCGAACCGAGATCACCCACTCCGAGTTCGACATCGACGTCGAGGACCTGATCGCCGACCAGCAGATGGTCATCTCGATCACCCGGTCCGGCTACATCAAGTCGCTCCCGCTCACCACCTACCGCCAGCAGAAGCGCGGCGGACGCGGCGTGATGGGCATGGAGATGAAGGACGACGACTACATCGAGCACCTGTTCGTCTCCTCTACCCACGACTACCTGCTGTTCTTCACCAACCGCGGGAAGGTGTACCGGCAGAAGGTCTACGACCTCCCGGAGGCATCGCGCACCGCGCGCGGGCGCGCGCTGGTCAACCTGCTGCCGCTGCGCGAGGGCGAGTTCGTCCGCGCGGTGCTGGCCACCCGCGACTACGCGGAGGACCGCTACCTGGTGTTCGCCACCAAGCAAGGGATCGTCAAGAAGACGGAGCTCGCGGCCTACAACACGCCGATGAAGGCCGACGGCATCATCGCGATCAACATCCGCGACGACGACGAGCTCGTGGCCGTGCGCCGCACCTCGGGCGACGACGACATCATCATGGTCGCGCGCTCCGGTCAGGCCATCCGCTTCGACGAGGCCCAGGCCCGGCCGATGGGGCGCGACACGAGCGGGGTGCGCGGGATGAACGTCTCCCGTGGCGAGAACGAGGTGCTGGCCATGGACATCGCCCGCGACGACGACGAGCTGCTCGTGGTCACCGAGAACGGCTTCGGCAAGCGCACGTCGATCGCGGAGTACCCCCAGAAGGGCCGCGGGGGGATGGGGGTGCAGACCATCCGGCTCACCGAGCGCAAGGGCGGGGTGGCCGGTGCGATGATCGTGCGCGAGCACCAGGAGCTCCTGTTCATCTCCCAGGAGGGGATGGTGCAGCGGACCTCCGTGCGGGGCATCTCCCGCTATGGGCGCTCCTCGCAGGGCGTCCGTCTCATGAACATGCGCGAGGGCGACCGCGTCAGCGCCGTGGCGCTCGTGGTCGAGGACTCCGGTCCGGACGCGCTGGTGGACGGGGACGAGCCGATCCCGCTCGACCTCTCGCTCGACTCGACCGACGATGAGCTCGACCCGGTGGCCGACGGCACGGGTGCGGCGGCGGCCGGGGCGGTGGAGGCCACGCCGGAGGACGACGACGATCCGGTCGGCGGGAACGAGCCGCCGGGCGCGGAGAACGGCGCCGGACCCTCCGCGGCCTGAGCCCCGCCCGCCCCCCTGCCGCCCAAGGTTCACCGGCCCGCCGGCGACGGCTGTGCGGCGTCTTTCGGGAAGCACGCCACCGGTCCGCCGCGTGTGCTTACATGGGGCCTACCAGGGAAAGGAGGTGGTCCTAACTTGATACACAGTCTGTTCGGGACCCTGGAGGTGCCCGGCCGCTAGGTCGGTGCTGGACCCAACTGGCGGAGTCCAACCGTGGGCACCGTCGGCGGAAAGGCGGCCGGATGTGGTCCCCCCGGCCCGGCGCTCGTGCGTCGCAGACCACCGCCGATCCAGTTCAGCCGTTGTAGACGAGGGGCGCCTGAGGGCGCCCCTCGTCGTGCCTGGAACACTCGGGCCGATGCGTTCGCGCACCCATCTCCTCCGGTTGGCCGCGCTCGTCGGCGCAGGGGCGCTCGTGGTCCACCGCCTCCGGTACCTCGCCGGCTACGGAGCCGACTCGGGCGAGGCCCTCGGGCGCCACGGCCACGGCTATCTGTGGATCGTCCTGGTGGTCACGGTCGCGGCGCTCTGCCTGGCCGGTGCGAGCGTCGCGTACGCCCTCGCTCGCGCTTCGGGCACCGGGCAGTCGACCGAGCCCCCGCCGAGGTCGTTCACCGCGCTCTGGTGGCGCGCCTCCGCCGCCCTGGCCGCCCTGTACGTGGTGCAGGAATCGCTTGAGGGAATGCTCGCTCCGGGCCACGCCGGCGGCCTCGCCGGCGTCGTCGGGCACGGGGGCTGGACGGCGTTCGTGCTGGCTCTCGCGGTGGGAGCGCTCATCGCGCTGCTCGTGCGCGGGGCTCACGCCGCTGTCGTCAGGGCCGCCGGCCGCCCAGGCCAACCGCCCTCCCGCCGACCCGTGTCCGCGACCGCCCGCCCGGCGCCGGTGCGGTGGGCGCTCGCCTCCCTCCTCGCCCGCCACCTCGCGGGACGTAGCCCTCCCCTGCCCTCGCGGTGAGTCGAGCGCGTGCCAGGCCCGTCGGCGCACGCGAACCCAGCGAGCAGGAGGTAATCCGAACCATGTCCAACGCACGACGCCTCGTCATCGTGGTCGCGGCCCTAGCACTCGCCATCGCGGCCTTCTTCGTCTTCCGACCCGAGGACACCACGCAGCGCGACGATCCGGTGCGCACGGAGGCCCCGCGGAACGGGGGCACGGAGAGGGGGCCTGCGGACGCTGGGGGAGGGACGCCGGGGGACGATGACTCCACGGACGAGCGCCCTCCGGCCGAGTCGGCGTTCGAGGAGATCCGGATCGCCGACGGCGAGCCCGTCGGAAAAGCACGGACCGTGTCGGTCGAGTCGGGCGGCACCGTGCGCCTGGCGTTCCGCTCGGATGCCGCGGGGGAGGTGCACATCCACGGCTACGACCGCTACGTCGACGTGAAGGCGGGTGGCACGGTGCGCACGCGCTTTCCGGCCGAGCTCGAGGGCATCTTCGAGGTCGAGGACCACGGCAGCGGAGCGCTGCTCGCGAAGCTGCGGGTGGAGCCATGAGGAGGATGCGGCTTACCGCGGCCGGAGCGGCTGCGGTCGCCGCACCGGCCCTCGTACCCGCGCAGGCCAGCGCGCACGGCATCGGCGCGCGTACGGACCTGCCCATCCCCGAGTGGCTGTTCGTCTGGGCAGCGGTCGTGGTCCTGATCGTCTCCTTCGCCGCGCTGGCCACCCTCTGGCCGCGGCCCAAGCTCGAGGGCGACGCCTGGCGCCCGCTTCCCCGGCCGCTCGGGCAGGTGCTGACCAGCCGGCCCGTCGAGATCGTGTGCGGCGCCCTGGGGGCGCTGCTCCTTCTGGTGGTGATCTGGAGCGGTCTGGTCGGCCAGCAGGTGTCGAGCGCGAACTTCGCCCCGAACTTCGTGTACATCCTGTTCTGGGTGGGCCTCGTGCCGGTGAGCCTGCTGCTCGGTGACGTCTTTCGCGTGTTCAACCCGTGGCGGGCGATCGGCCATGCCGTGGCGTGGAGCGCGGGCAAGGCGGCCCGCCAGCCCATGCCCGCGCCGCTGGCCTATCCGGAGCGCCTGGGGCGCTGGCCGGCGGCGGTGGGGGTGCTCGTGTTCGCGTGGTTCGAGCTGGCCTAC
>JACCZP010000131.1 GCA_013695885.1 Thermoleophilaceae bacterium
CGAGCCCGAACGTCCCGGCCGCCAGGCCGATCACGAGCGCGACGAACAGGCAGATCGCACCCGAGCGCAGCGGGCGGACGGTGGGCAGCATCGGCTTGAGCACGAGCACCGCGCCGACGCCGAAGACCGCGACGGGCACCAGGTACGCGGCGCCGCCCAGGAGCCACACCAGGCCGAATGCGACCCCCTCCCCAAGCCGACCGCCCGCCCAGCCGAGGTAGAAGATGAGCGCGAGGAATGCGGCGAGGGCCACGAGGCCGAGCCCGATGACGTCGAGGTGGCGCTGCTCGAGGATCGGCAGACGCGGGCGCGAGGGCCCTCGCGGGCCACCGCGGCGCGGCGCACGACGACGCTTGGCCGGCGTGGGCCTACGGGCGGGAGCGGAGCGGGCGCGGGAAGCCATGGCGGGCCCCGCCTCCTTCGACGGGGGCAGTGCGGTCCCTGCCCGGGAGACGAAGGCCCCTCGCCGCTCGCGATCCGGTCGACGACCCGCCTCCGATCAAGAAGGTCAAGGTTTCCAGCTATATCGGAGGTGGCGGTGATCTCGACGAGCACGCGCCGGGATCGGCGGCCGGAGGTGCGCACCTGAGTGACGAGCGTTACGGGATGGGAACGCGTGACGCTCCGCACACCCGGGCGCAGGGCGAATCGCCCGGGAGTGGCCGCAGCGCGCCAGGCGAGACTGATAGACCTTCCTCCCAGTGGTCGTGAAGATCAACGCCATCGAGGTCGCTCCCGGTCGGGGCCCGGAGCTCGAGGAGCGATTCGCCCGCCGCGCAGCCGAGGTCGAGTCGATGCCGGGCTTCCTCGGGTTCGAGCTGCTGCGCCCGATCGAGGGTGAGACCCGCTACTTCGTCTACACGCGCTGGGAGAGCGAGGAGGCGTTCCGCGCCTGGGTGGAGAGCCCGGAGTTCACCCGCGGCCACGCCCAGGCCGCGCGCGACAGCGGCGGCGCGGTGGCGCACGGCTCGGCGCTGCTCGGCTTCGAGGTGGTGCAGCGGGTGGAGGGGACCGTGGCGATGACCGATCCGCCCACGCCGAGCTGACTGCCAATGCAGCACTGGATCAAGACCGTTTACAACGACGATGGACGAGAGGCTGCGGAAGACGGCGGTGGCTCACCTGCGTCAGCGACGGTCCGCCCGGGCGACGCCCGCGATACGCCGTCGGGGACGAGCTGCTCATCTACGACAGCTCGCAAGGGACCTTCCCCGCTCGTGCCCGCATGACCGAGGAGCCGGACAACCTCCCCGAGGTCGTCGAACGCGAGGCAGGTCCCGGCGAAGGCCGCCGCTGGCCGTACTTGACGTATATCGAGGTTCTCGGAGCGGTCGACCAGTCCACAGCACCCACGCCGCGCGATCTCGACTTAGCGATGAGCCAGGGAGGACATCGGCGGTTGGACGAGGACACCTACCGGCGCGCGGCCTTACACGTCCCCGACGGCTTCGCACCGTCGCCGGTAGACACCGCGCTGTCGCGTTCGGTCCCGATCGAGCGAGCCACGGACGAGCCGATTAAGCAGAGGTTTGAACCGAGCACGACGTGCTGTTCAGCGAAAATCGACGAGGGCCCCTCTCGTAGACGCTGGCGGCCCGGCTGACCCGCGAGTGCCGAACCTCGGGCATGCAGATCCTCGGTCTCGACGAGCCGATCCCGGGGCCGGGCGACCTCGACACGAGTTGCGTGCACCGATTGCGCCTCGCCCCCGGAGGAGCGCCGAGATCGACGTTATGCATGTCCCCGTAGCGGTCACGATCCCTATCTCCGGCCGCCGATCCAGAGGGGACGGGGAGAACCCGCTCGTTTAGGGCGCTCGAACCCGCCCGCTGCGCCGGGCGCTAGACCTCCACCACCACCGGCAGCACCATCGGCCGCCGCCGCAGCCGCTCGTACACGAAGGCCGCCAAATCGTCGTGAAGGTGGGTCTGCAGCAGGGAGATCTCGCGGATCTCCTCGCGGGCGGAGCGGGCCAGGGAGTCCTCCACCGCGCCGCGCAGCTCGTCGAGGACCCCGTCGCCGTCCTCGAGGAAGGGCACCCCCCGGAAGATCAGCTCGGGCGGGGCCACCGACCGGCCGTCCTGCTCGGAGACCGTGGCCACCACGATGAAGATGCCGTCTGCGGAGAGCATGCGCCGG
>JACCZP010000138.1 GCA_013695885.1 Thermoleophilaceae bacterium
GAGTCGCTTGGCCAGTCATGACCATCACGCCATTGGCATGTGCCGCTATCTGGCCGGCGACCGGTGCAGCCGGCGAGATCGTTGTTCGGGGCACGGCCGCGCCGACCACGGCTGGAGAAACTGGCTCGGCGGCCCGGTCGCAGGAAACGACAACGGATCCAACGCCCACTGTTTGAGCCTACCTTTGGATCACCAAGAGTTCGGGAGAGCCAGGATCATGTGGCGAGGTCTGAACTGTTGGTCATCGAGCAGGGTCGGTCGCTTCCGTGACAGCATCGAGGAGTGTGACTGTGTCGAGTGGTCAGACCGCGTACGTGTTCGATCCGAAGTTCCTCACTCACGCCACCGGTGAGTCGGCGCTGCGCCTGCCCGATGGGACGGTGATGGAGGCGGTCGAGCACTACTCAAACAACCGGATCACCAACCGGACGGCGCAACTGATCGAAGGATCGGGACTCCAGCGGCAGTTGGAGCCGGTTGCGGCGCGGCCAGCCACGCTCGACGAGATCGAGAGCTTCCACACGCCGGAATACATTGATGAGGTCAGACGGATCACCGCGTCAGGCGGCGGAATGCTCGACGACCAGACGCGCGTCAGTGCCGGCTCGTTCCAGGCGGCACTCCTGGCTGCCGGCGCGGCGATCGAGTTAACCGACGCCGTCCTCGAAGGCCGCGTCCGTAACGGCTATGGCCTGTTGCGCCCGATCGGCCATCACGCGATGCCTGGGCAGGGCATGGGCTTCTGTGTCTTCAACAACGTCGTCATCGCGGCACGCCACGCGCAACGGCGCGGCGCCGGCCGCATCGCAATCGTCGATTGGGACGTACATCATGGTAATGGGACTCAGACTGCCTTCTGGAACGACCCATCGGTCCTGTTCAACTCGCTCCACCAGGACGACTGGTATCCCGGCGGCTGGGGCATGCTGGAGGACATCGGAGGCGACGATGCTCGCGGCACGACAGTCAACATCCCGTTGCCCTCCGGGACGGGCAATCGCGGCTATCAGCTTGCGTTCGAGCGCGTCATCGAGCCGATCATCCGCCAGTTTGAACCGGATCTGATCTTCGTCTCGGCTGGACAGGATGCCAGCCTGGCCGATCCGTTGGGACGGATGGTCGTCACGACGAGTGGGTTCCGGATGATGGCGGAGCAACTACGCCGGATCGCAGACGATGTCTGCCACGGGCGGCTGGTGGGCGTCCAGGAAGGAGGGTACTCGGCATCGTACACGCCGTTCTGTACCCTCGCGGTCGTTGAAGGGATGGTCGGCATCGCGACCGGAATCGGCGAACCCTGGACGGGCAGCTCCGAGTTGGCGCGCTCCGAGCGCGCCTTCAGTCCGGAGCAGGAGGACGCGATCGAAGCTGTCCGCGAAACCCAGGCACGCTACTGGAAGCTGTGACGGATTGTGTGTCACTCATCGGCTTCCAGACCTGCCGAAAACACGCGGAACGTTCCCGCCCATGATCCACACATCTCGGCCCCGAGAAAGCCGTGCTGCAGTAGCGCCGCTCAGCGATACCACCAAGCGAGTGACAGGTCGTGTGAAGGGATCCTGATCCTACCGGCGCGTCTGGACCAGATAGTCGGCGATCAGACAGATCTGCTCGAACAGGACGGTCGTGCCGTTCCAGGCGGTGATCTTGTTGGGATTGTCCTTGGTCGGCATCAGGCAGACCAGATCGGCACCGATCACGTTCAGCCCACGCATGCCCTGTAGCGTGCGTAGCGCCTCCTTCATCGTGAACCCGGCTTCGCCGTACTCGAGGTTCGAGACACCCGGGGCAACCGAGGGATCGAGCACGTCCAGGTCAAAGCTGATGTAGACCGGCAGGTCGCCGACGCGCTGGCGGATCGCCGCGACCGTTCCGTCGATGCCGAGTTCGTCGAACTCGTCCTTGTCGATCACCTGGTAGCCCAACTCGCGGCTGTAATCCAGCGGGTCAGGATTCCCCCAGCCCTGCCCGCGCATGCCGATCTGCAGGCTGTGCGACGCATCGACGAGTCCCTCGGAGAGGATCTTGCTGGCCCAGTGACCGGCCGAATCCACGGCGCCCAGCCAGGTTGGGAGCTGATCGTAGGTGTCGGTGTGAGCGTCGAAGTGGACGAGCGCCACCTGCTGTCCGACGCGCGCGTTGGGACCGGCGATCGCGCGCAGGATCGGGAGCGGAATCGAATGGTCGCCACCGACCGAGACCGGGCGCGCGCCGGCAGCGTCGATCTGCTTGAAGTACGCCTCGATGTCCTGGATCGATGGATCGTTGACCATCGCATACGGCAGGGGAACGTCGCCGAGGTCGTTGACGCGACAGGCCTCCCAGGGGTTGAGCTGGAACCGCCTGTGGGTTTTCCGGTATCCGACGGAGACATCGCGGATCGCGCGCGGCCCCAGGTGCTGGTCGCGCTCGGTGGAGCCATTACCGGAGCTATGCGGCACGCCGACGAGCGCGATGTCGCAGTTGTTGGGATCGGGATCCACCGGGCACCTGAACAGCGTGGGGAGCCCCCACCAGTACATGCGGGTCACGTGGGTCGTTTCGGCGGATACGTCGCGCGGCTGAC